>QNZQ01000009.1 GCA_003972985.1 Gammaproteobacteria bacterium
CGGTGTGTAGCCGCAACGAGCTTGCGATGTTGTGGCGGAACGCCGGGTGACCAGGACGGCCGGGGCACCAATGAGTTGTCGAAGATCGAGTCGATTTTGGGGACTCGGATGTCCCAAAATCTTTCACGAGATCGAAGACTCGCTTGGGCGATGGTGAGGAGCAGTGCCGTGAACCACATGTCAGACCTCCTTGCGGTGAATGCCGGCCAGCCCGAGCGCGCGGCGCAAAGGCTTGGCGGGAGCTTCCCGGGAGACCGCTGCACTGCCGGAGCGGTGCGGGGGCTGCTCATCGTGGAAGGGGGTTTCCCGGTCCCAGGGAAGGCGCCGGTAGAGCCCCACGTCGTTCATGCCCAGGAAGGGATACTTGATGATGCTGAAGTAGGGCGAGTAGTCGAAATCGCGCGGAGCGAACAGCTTGGGGTTGCGCTTGAACAGGCGCAGGCTGCCGTCCTCGCCCCTGTCGATGAAGGGCAGGATGGGAAAGTCCACCTCGCTGAAGGCCTCGGCCAGCAGGGTCGAACAGACGGTGCGGGTGGCGTCACCGGCGTTGTGCTGGAAGAGCGACGAGCGCCAGCGCCGTGGAAAGATCGACCAGGGCAGGAGAAAGCGGGCCAGGTCCAGGAGCTGGCGCAGGTCGTAGTCGTTTCCCAGGCGCCGGATGGCGTAGCCGAGAACCTGCTGGGAGTCGTCGGCGGAAATGCCCTCGGGCCGGCAGATGCGCAGGTGGTCCTTCTGGTACTTGGAGAGGGGCGAGACGATGGTGCCTTCACCCAGCACCGCCTCGATGATGAGCTGTTCCTCCGGATCGCCATTCGAAATGGGCTTCCACGCGGACGCGCAACCTGGGGTCGCGGATGTCGAAGATGCGCCCGATGTAGAGTGTCGCATGGGTCCAGGGACTCTGGCTGATGACGCGGATCACGTCGGAAACGCGGCTGCGGCCCTCTATCAGGATTACATCGCAGGGGCGCAGTTCGAAGCGCAGGCGGTTGAAATCGCACAGCGGTGTCTCCGCGGGAGGCCTGTCCCGTGTCAGCCAGTGAACCAGCCACCGCGCCATTCGTCGGACCGATACCTTCATGTGCGTACTCCCGAGAGAATCTCCCCTCTTGTTCAAGAGTATAGACCGACTATTTTGGTTGGTTTTTTCGGACGGCCTGCTGAGGATGGGGGGAAGAGAGCAATGGCTTGTAAAACAGTCATCTATGGGCCATTACTCGAAACTGGATAAGAAATATGGCTTTGATATCAGTGACTTGCCGGCCTCGGCAGGATGCATTTGATCTGCTCTTGCACCCGGGTTGTGATGTTCCGCACAGATTGGCCGGGGCGCTCTACCTATAGTTTGCTCAAGTACGCTCACATCGCCTGGAGCGGTTAGCACCGATGAAGAAGTCCACCAAAGTTGTCTACCTGGAAAAAAGTCAACCCGCGCACGCAGCCGTTGTGAAAGCGGGGCAGTACAGTGGTGTGGTCGGCGCCTGCCGGGGCATTCTCTTCCAGATGCTCAATGAGGCGGTCAAGGAGCTCTTCGTCCAGGTGGACGACGATCTCTACCGGCTGGCGGAGAACTCCACCAGTAATTCGCGCCAGACCCTTTTCTTCGATGCCATGCGTACCATTCGCCTGCTGCAGAAGCAGGCGGAACCGGCCTACCTGCAGATGATCGAGGATGCCTACCAGGCCTTCTGGAACGGCGAAGCCATCCTCTCCGAACAGAAGGAAGAGGCGGGCGACGAAAGCAGCTTTTCGCTGGTGGAGAAGGATGAGCTGGAAGAGGAGCTGGCCGTCACCACCATGATCAACAAGGCCAACGATGCCTGCCACCGTGAGCTGGTGGCGCTGAATATCCGCTTTGCCCACATGACCGGGAAGGCGGACCTCGCCAGCGAGGGCAATCCCGTCTCGCCGGCCATGCTGGCCATGGCCTTCCGCGAGACCCTGCAGGAGTGGGACAGCGAGGTGCTGGCGCGCATCGTGGTCTACAAGTGCTTCGACCGGGTGGTGCTGTCGCGCCTGAAAGCCTGCTACGAGGCCATGAACCGGTACCTTGCAGAGAACGGCGTCATGCCCGAGCTGCGCCACGGTGCGGCCGTGCCCAGACCGGGCGGGGGAGTGGAAGCGCCGGCCTCCCAGGCTGTTCCGGGAGAAGCGGCGCCTTCACAGGAGCCCGTTGCCGGGGAGCCGCCGGCTGCCGAGCAGGTACCCTCCCTGAGCGAGATCTGGCAGTACATCCAGCAGCTGAGCGCCAATTCGGCCTTTGCTGCACCTGCCACCTTGACCGTCAATCCCAGCCTGCCGGTGATGCCGCGTGCCAACGTCATGCAGGCGCTGAGCCGCATCCAGTACGAGGTACTCACCGACGAGGAACTCCACGACATGGACCTGGCGGTTCAGCAGGAATTCATCCGCCAGCAGCTTGCCCAGGCGCTGGAACAGCAGAACCAGAAGGGAGAGGCCACGCAGCGCGTAGGCGAAACGGAGCAGCAGACCATCGATGTCATCCTCATGCTCTTCAACCACGTGCTGGACGATCCCAACCTGCCCGATGCCATGCGTGCCCTCATTGGCCGGCTGCAGATCCCCGTGCTCAAGGCGGCCATTGCCGATCCCACCTTCCTGCACAACGAAGCGCATCCAGCGCGCCGGCTCATCGATGATCTGGCCCAGGCCAGCATGGGTTGGCGTGACGATGGAGATCGCAGTGAAAAGAGCCTCTATACCCAGGTGAAGAAGGCGGTGGAGCGGATCGTCCACGACTACGAAGAGGACATTTCGCTCTTCGAAGAGGTGCGCGCCGAGTTCGCCGCCTACATGGAGCGCCGCGAGCGCACGCGCCAGATTCTCGAGGAACGCCTGGCCCAGGCGGTTTCAGGCGAGGAGCGTCTCACCGTTGCCAAGCTGAAGGTGGAGGAGCTGTTGAAGGAGTTCGGCAGCGAAAGGCTGCCGGAAGCGGCGCGGGAGATTCTCGAGGGACCCTGGAAGAAGCTGCTCACCATTCTCTGGCTGCGCGAGGGAGAGGAGGGAAGCAACTGGAAGAAGGCTGTGGAGATCGCAACCCTGATGGGCAAGTATCTCGGGGGTGAGCCGCAGAAGCCCACCCGCGAACGCCTGCTCGCCGAGATACCGGAGATCTTGGGCGGCCTGAAGAAGGGTTTTGCCTACATCTCCCTCGATCAGAAGAAGTCCGCGGCCCTGCTGCATGGTCTGCAAAGCTGTTTCATCGCGGCCCTGCGGCCGACCACCGCCAAGCCTGCCGCAGTGCAGCCGGAGGCGGTCCAGGCAGACAGGGACGAGGAAGAGGTGGCGGAGCAGACGGAGCCGGAGCATGTGCCGGACGAGTTCGATGAGAAGGTCCAGGGCATTGCAGAGGGCACCTGGGTACGTCTGCTGCTGGAAGAGGACGGAGAAGTTCCCGTGGTCTGCAAACTGGTCTGGCGCAGCAAGTACACCGGCACCATGGTGTTCGTGGATGGCCAGGGCAACAAGGCGGCGCAGATCAAGGAAGAGCAGCTTGCCGATTATTTCCGCAACGGCAGGGCGGCGCTTCTGGAAGACGCCCAGGCGCCGCTTATCGACCGGGCGATTCGCAAGATGATGCGCGTGCTGAACGCGGAGATCGTGGGCTTGCGGCTGAAGATGGCCGACTGAAGGGGAAAAGCGGGTTTCGCGCCTGCCGACAACAGGCCTGCCGGAAAAGTCCGTTCAGAAAATGTCGGAGTCGCTCCGGTTTTCTTCCATGTCATCCGGTGCTTCTTCGACGGATTCCATTTCCTCCTCGTTTTTCTCCTCTTTCTCGATTTTCTGCTCCTGTGCGGTCGTGGCCGCTTCCTCTTCCGACAGTCCGACGGTTTCCATCGCCTGCTCGAACAGGGTCTTGGCCGGCGGGCGCCAGTCCGGCACACTGATGACCGATTCGCTCTTTTCCGGGGCTCCCTTGCCCTTGATGGGAGGCAGAGGCTGGTAGTCACCGACGATGCGCGTCAGCCGGTCGTTCTCGTCGAAGAAGAGCGTGAGACGTTTTTCCAGTTCGATCCTGCCGATGCCGATGCCATAGTAGTAGTCCCAGCGCTGGTCATGGAAGAGGTCCTGCAGGAGGGCAGTACCCATCACTAGCTGCACCTGTTTCTTGTGCATTCCGGGTTTCAGTTTGTTGACGTTGTCCTGGGTGATCAGGTTGCCCTGGATGATGAGCGGCCGATGCACGAAAGGGAGCTTCTCCAGCGACCGCGGGATCACGTTGCCGAAGACATCCCAGGTGTCCTTGTCGATGTTCACGCTGCTGCAGCTGGCAAGGGTTGCAGTGATGGCAACGGAAATGAGAAGCTTGCGCATTGGCGTCCGTGATTGACCCACTGTAGACTCTGGTGGCACATGATAACGGATTCCGCTGCCAGCGGCATCCCCGCGCCGTCCCCGTCTGGTCCGCCCCGGCCGTGCTGGGCAGAGAAGGAGAAAATGGAAGAGAAACAGGTAATACGCAAGGCGGGCCTGAAGGTTACCCTGCCGCGCATGAAGATCCTCGAAATCCTCGAGCAGAGCCCGTTGCGCCACATGACGGCCGAGGATGTCTACAAGGAACTGCTGGCGCGGGACGAGGATATCGGCCTGGCCACCGTCTACCGCGTGCTCACCCAGTTCGAGACCGCCGGCCTGGTGGAGCGGCACCACTTCGAGGGCGGGCAGGCGGTCTTCGAACTCAACCGCGGCGAGCACCACGACCATATCGTCTGTCTCGATTGCGGCAAGGTGGAGGAGTTCGTGGACAGGACCATCGAGGGCTGCCAGGAGAAGATCGCCAGCAAACACGGCTTCCGCATCCGGGACCACTCGCTCATCATCTACGGGGAGTGCCTGGATCCCAACTGCCCGGAACGCGACAAGAAATAGCTTTTCACACCCCCGAGATCATCTCCCGGGCATGGGCCAGCGTCTGGGGCGTGATGCGGCTGCCGCCCACCATGCGTGCGATCTCCCGGATGCGCGCCTCCTCGTCCAGGGGGATGATGCGGGTCCGCGTCGATTTCTGCTTGCGTTCCTTGCTCACCTGGAAGTGGGCGTGGCCCTGGGCCGCCACCTGCGGCAGATGGGTTACGCAGAGCACTTGGCGCCGTTTTCCCAGTTCCCGCAGCAGTCTCCCGACGGTTTCGGCCACGGCGCCGCCGATGCCCACGTCCACCTCGTCGAAGATCAGCGTGGGTACCGTCCCGATATCCGCCGTGGCCACCTGGATGGCCAGGCTCAGGCGCGACAGTTCGCCGCCCGAGGCGACCTTTGCAAGAGGCGCCAGTGGCTGCCCCGGGTTGGCGCTGACCAGGAAGCGGATCTCGTCCAGGCCGTGTGCCTTGCCCATCTCCTCGGACAGTTCGCCCACCTCGATCTCGAAACGGCCGCCTTCCATGGCCAGTTCTTGCATGCTGGCGGTGAGTTTCCCCGACAGCCGTGTCGCCGCTTTCCGGCGGCTCTTGCCCAGAGCGGTGCAGGCCCGCAGGTAGGCCATCCGTGAGGACTCCAGTTCCCGTTCCAGCCCGGCGAGGGAACTCTCCGCGTTCTCCAGCAGGGCGAATTCGTCCTGCAGTGCTTCGAGCAGGCCGGGAAGCCGTTCCGCCTGGGTACGGTGTTTGCGCGCCATGTCATGGAGCTCGCCCAGCTGGTGGTCCACCTCCGCCAGGCGCTGGGGATCGTGCTCGATGCGGCTTCCGAACTCCTGAAGGAGCGAAACGGCCTCCTCGACCTGGATGCGGGCGCTCTCCAGCAGTTCGGCCGCGGGCGCCAGCTCCCCGGCCAGGCTGTCGGTGAGCCGCCCGGTATCCAGGGCCGCGCGGCTCAGGCCGGCCTGGACGGCGCCATCGGCTTCCTGGAGAAGGTCGAGCAGCCAGTTCACTTCGCTGCCCAGTTCATCGGCGTTGGCCAGGCGCTTCTGCTCCTGCTCGAGGGACTGCAGGGACTCCATGGCCGGCCGTAACCGTTCGAGCTCGCCGATCTGGTACTGCAGGTAATCCATCCGCTGGGCGCGTTCTTCGGTCTGCGCCTGGAGCTGCTCGAACCGTGCCTTCTGTTCCTGCCATCGGGCATGGGCCTCGGACACTTTCCGCAGCAGGTCGTCGTGGCCCGCCCAGGCGTCCAGCAGCTGGCGCTGTACCGCGGGACGCAGCAGCCGCTGGTGTTCGTGCTGGCCATGGATCTCCACCAGTTGCTCGCCCAGTTCGCGCAACAGCTGCTGGGTGACCGGGCGGCCGTTGACGAAGGCGCGGGAGCGCCCCTCGCGGACCAGCACGCGCCGGACGATGCACTCGCCGTCACTGGCCAGTTCCTGCGTGTCGAGCCAGTCCGCCACTCCAGGACGGTCTTCCAGGTCGAAGACGGCACTCACCTCCGCGGTTTCGCAGCCGGGACGGATCATTCCCCTGTCGGTCTTGCCGCCGAGGGCCAGTCCCAGGGCGTCGATGAGGATGGACTTGCCGGCGCCGGTTTCCCCGGTGAGCACCGCCATGCCTGCCGGGAGGTCGAGAGAGAGTTCCTGAACGATCACCAGATTCCGGATCTGGATGTGCCGCAGCATCAGGGATGGCCCCCCCAGCCCAGCTTGGCGCGCAGAAGGTTGAAGTGGTCGTGGTTCAGGGGATGGAAGAGACGGATGGGACGGGGATGCTTGCGCACCACCAGCTTCTCTCCCGGCGCCAGGCGCAGGCTGGTCTGGCCGTCGCAGGTGACGCGCACGTGCTCGTGATCGGTGCGGCCGCTGGTGTCGATGACGATTTCGCTGTTGCCATGGATGACGATGGGACGGTTGCTCAGCCGGTGCGGGCAGATGGGCACCAGCACGATGGCGTCCAGGTTCGGCTGCAACAGGGGGCCGCCTCCCGAGAGCGCGTAGGCGGTGGAACCGGTGGGGGTGGAGATGATGATGCCGTCGGAACGCTGCGAGTCCACGTAGTGGCCGTCCACCCAGGTCTCGAACTCGATCATGCGCGCGATGTTCCACTTGTGCAGCACCACGTCGTTGAGAGCCAGCTGCCGATGGCGGTCCCCGATGCAGGCTTCCAGCAGAAAGCGCTGGTCCTCGATGTACTGGCCCTGCAGGATCGAGCTCAGGGCCTCGATCATCTGGTCCGGCGAGATGTCGACGAGGAACCCCAGCCTGCCGAGATTGATGCCCACCAGCGGGATATCCTCGCTCACGATTTCGCGGGCGGCGTTGAGGAAACTGCCGTCACCGCCCACCACGATGGCCAGGTCGCTGATGCGCGCCAGCTCCTGCTTGGGGATGGCCTGCTCCTCCAGTCCGAGCGCCTTCGCAGCACTGGGCGCCAGGTGCACTTCGAGGCACCTCTCCAGGAGAAACACGCGCAGTGAGGCGAGTGTGGGCACCAGGCGTTGGTCACCGGGCTTGGCGATGAGCCCGATGTGGCGGAACTGGGGATTGAAATCGGCCACCTGGAGCACTATTTGGGAACAAAAGTTGTCTACAAGATAACATCCGCCAGAAAAAATGAAAGAGGAGGGGCCGTACTCACTATAATTGGGCTCTTCCGGACAAACGACGGGACGCACGCGATCCCGCAAGCCATGACCATGGAGCACGAACTCAACGACCGTGCACGACATTTCCTCAAGGTGCTCATCGAGCGGTACATTCGCTCCGGGCAGCCCGTGGGTTCGCGCACCCTGGCGAAAGATGCCGGCCTGGATCTCAGTCCTGCCACGGTGCGCAACGTCATGGCCGATCTCGAGGAGATGGGACTGGTCACTTCGCCCCATACCTCGGCGGGTCGGGTGCCCACGGTTCAGGGTTACCGGCTCTTCGTCGACACCCTCGTCTCCCTGCAGCCCGTGAACGAGGCCGACATTCTGCGCCTCAGGGACCAGCTCGGCGGGGAGGAGGTGCCGCATCACCTGGTGGAGTCGGCATCGCGCCTGCTCGCGGGGCTGACGCACATGGCCGGCGTGGTGATGATCCCGCGGCATGACCAGGTGGTGATCCGCGAGCTGCAGTTCGTGCACCTCTCGGATACCCGCACCCTGGCGATCCTGGTCACCAGCCAGGGCGAGGTGCAGAACCGCATCGTCGAGACTTCCCGAATCTTCACCCGGAGTGAGCTGGAGCAGGCGAGCCGTTTCATCAACGAGCACTACGCCGGCCACGATCTGGAGACCATCAAGAATCGCATCCTGCGTGAAATGTCCGATCACCGGCAGGACATGGACCGGCTCATGGAGGAAGCCCTCACCATTGCCGACCGGGCCCTGCAGGTGGAGGAGGGCGAAGACGATTTCGTGGTCACCGGCCAGACCAACCTCATGGATTTCGATGAGTTGGCCCATCTGGACCGTATCAAGGAGCTGTTCGAGGCCTTCTCCGAGAAACAGGAGATCCTGCACCTGCTCGAGCGCTGTTCCCAGGCACAGGGCGTGCAGCTCTTCATCGGCGAGGAATCGGGCTACGGTCCGCTGGAGCAGTGCAGCGTGGTCACGGCGCCCTACACGGTGGACGAAAAGGTCGTCGGCGTGCTGGGTGTCATCGGTCCCACGCGCATGGCCTACGACCGCGTCATACCCCTGGTGGACGTCACCGCCAAATTGCTCGGCGCCGCCTTGAAATCGGGTTGAACCGGCCCCACTTCGGGGCTGATCGTCGGAATTTTCAGTTTTTTTGCCCGCTATGGGGCAAGAGCATCATTTTGCGATAGAGGTAGAACATGAACGAAGAACAGGATCGGGTTGGCGAGCAGGCTGAGGATCCGCAGGCCGAAGAAGAGGCCTGCCTGGACAACCTCTCCGCGGAAGAGCTGGCCAGGCTGCTGGAAGAGGCGCGGGCCAAGGCCGACCAGCACTGGGACAAGGTGGTGCGTACCCAGGCGGAGATGGACAATCTCAAGAAACGCCACCAGCGGGAACTGGAACACGCGCACAAGTTCGGCCTGGAGAAGTTCGTGGCCGAACTGCTGGGCGTCTGGGATAGCCTGGAGCTGGGCTACCACGCGGCGAAGGAAAACCACGACATCGAAAAGCTGCTGGAGGGAACCGAGCTCACCCTCAAGATGCTGGCGGATGCCATGAGCAAGTTCGGTGTCGAGCAGATCGATCCCCAGGGAGAGCCCTTCGATCCCGAGAAACACCAGGCCATGCAGGTGGTGGAGCGTGACGACGTGCCGCCCAACACCGTGGTGGAAGTGATCCAGAAGGGCTACAGCCTCAACGGGCGGCTGGTACGCCCGGCCCTGGTCATGGTTTCAAAATCGCCGGCCTGAGGCTTGAACTCCGCGGAAGCGACCCCATCTGAGTGTGCAGAATAGAGATTTTTACCAGAATTCAGAAATATAACGGAGAGAACAAATGGGCAAGATTATCGGCATCGATCTGGGTACCACCAACTCCTGCGTCGCAGTGATGGAGGGGGACAAGGCCAAGGTCATCGAAAACGCGGAGGGTGATCGCACCACCCCGTCGGTAGTGGCGTTCACGCCCGAGGGCGAGGTACTGGTGGGCAAGGCGGCCAAGCGCCAGGCCGTGACCAACCCGCACAACACCCTGTTCGCCATCAAGCGCCTCATCGGCCGCAAGTTCGATGACGAAGTGGTGCAGCGGGACATCGAGATGGTCCCCTACAAGATCGTCAAGGCGGACAACGGTGACGCCTGGGTGGAGGTGAACGGCAAGAAGATGGCGCCGCCCGAGATCTCGGCCAAGGTGCTGCAGAAGATGAAGAAGACCGCCGAAGACTATCTCGGCGAGGAAGTGACCGAGGCGGTCATCACCGTACCGGCCTACTTCAACGATTCCCAGCGCCAGGCCACCAAGGATGCCGGCCGCATTGCCGGGCTGGACGTGAAGCGGATCATCAACGAGCCTACCGCGGCGGCGCTGGCCTATGGTCTCGACAAGTCGCCCGGCGACAAGAAGATCGCGGTCTATGACCTCGGTGGCGGTACCTTCGATATCTCCATCATCGAGATCGCCGAGGTGGAAGGCGAGCATCAGTTCGAAGTGCTCTCCACCAACGGAGACACCTTCCTCGGTGGCGAGGACTTCGACATGCGCGTCATCGACTTCCTGGTGGAGGAGTTCCAGAAGGAACAGGGTGTGGACCTGCGCAACGATCCCCTGGCCCTGCAGCGCCTCAAGGAGGCTGCGGAGAAGGCCAAGATCGAGCTCAGCTCGGCACAGCAGACCGACATCAACCTGCCCTACATCACGGCGGATGCCAGCGGCCCCAAGCACCTGAACGTGAAACTGACCCGCGCCAAGCTCGAGTCGCTGGTGGAGGATCTCATCGACCGCTCCATCGAGCCGTGCAAGATCGCGCTCAAGGATGCCGGCATGAGCGCCTCGGACATCGACGACGTGATCCTGGTGGGCGGCCAGACCCGCATGCCCAAGGTGCAGGAGAAGGTCGAGGCGTTCTTCGGCAAGGCGCCGCGCAAGGACATCAACCCCGACGAGGCGGTGGCCATCGGTGCAGCCATCCAGGGTGGCGTGCTCTCCGGCTCGGTGAAGGACGTGCTGTTGCTGGACGTCACTCCGCTGAGCCTGGGCATCGAGACTCTGGGCGGTGTGATGACCAAGCTCATCGAGAAGAACACCACCATCCCGACCACGGCGTCGCAGATCTTCTCTACGGCGGACGACAACCAGTCGGCGGTGACGGTGCACGTACTCCAGGGTGAGCGCGAGATGGCCTCGGCCAACAAGTCGCTGGGCCGCTTCGATCTCACCGACATTCCGCCTGCGCCGCGCGGCGTGCCGCAGATCGAGGTGACCTTCGACATCGACGCCAACGGCATCCTGCACGTCTCGGCCAAGGACAAGGCCACCGGCAAGGAGCAGTCGATCAAGATCACCGCTTCTTCCGGTCTCTCCGAGGAGGAGATCAAGAAGATGAAGAAGGATGCCGAGATGCACGCCGAGGAAGACCGCAAGTTCCACGAGCTGGTGGAAGTGCGTAACCAGGCGGATGCACTGCTCCACGCCACCCGCAAGTCCCTCGAGGAGCTGGGCGAGAAGGTGGACGGCGCCGAGCGGGCCAACATCGAGAGCCTGATGAAGGAGCTCGAGGAGGCCATGAAGGGTGACAACAAGGAGGTCATCGAGACCAAGAGCAAGGCGCTGGCCGAGGCATCCGGCAAGTTGGCCGAGAAGATGTACCAGGGCCAGGAAGGCGGCGCCCAGCCTGGCGCCGGAGTCGCTCCTGGTGGCGAGCAGGCAGCCGCATCGGACGAGGACGTGGTGGACGCCGAGTTCGAGGAAGTGGACGATGACAAGAAGTAAGGTTCACACCTGAACGGAAGCCACGGGCTTCGATGAAAGAACCGGGGGCGGCATCGGGCCGCTCCCGGATTTTTGCGTTTAGCGATTCATCCTCTCAACCCTAAGGTTCTAGCATGTCCAAGCGCGACTATTACGAGATACTGGGTATCAGCCGCACGGCCACCACGGTGGAGATCAAGAAGGCCTACCGCCGGCTGGCGATGAAGTACCATCCGGATCGCAACACGGATGATTCGGAGGCCGAGGAGAAGTTCAAGGAGGTCAAGGAGGCCTACGAGGTGCTCAGCGACGAGCAGAAGCGGGCGGCCTACGACCAGTTCGGTCATGCGGGTGTGGGTTCGGGGGGCGGCGCCGGGGCGGCTGGTGCCGGGGCCGGTTTCGGCGGTGCCAGCTTCAGCGATATCTTCGGTGACGTCTTCGGCGACATCTTCGGTGGTGGTGGCGGACGCGGCCCGCACCGCGCCTACCGCGGCTCGGACATGCAGTACAACCTGGAGATCTCGCTGGAGGATGCGGTAAAGGGCACCACGGTGAAGATCCGCGTGCCCACCCAGGTGACCTGCGAAGCCTGCGGGGGAACCGGCGCCAAGAAGGGCAGCTCTCCAAAGACCTGTCCCACCTGCGGTGGCGTGGGCCAGGTGCGCATGCAGCAAGGCTTCTTCATCGCCCAGCAGACCTGTCCCACTTGTCACGGCCAGGGAACCGTCATCGATGACCCCTGCACCGTGTGCCGCGGTCGTGGCCGGGTGCGCGATCACAAGACGCTCTCCGTGAAGGTGCCTCCCGGTGTGGACACGGGGGACCGTATCCGCCTCGCCGGAGAGGGCGAAATGGGCGAGAAAGGCGGCCCTCCCGGCGATCTCTATGTGCAGATCCACGTGAAGAAACACCCCATCTTCGAGCGCGACGATGCGGACTTGCGCTGCGAGATGCCCATCACCATCACCACGGCCGCCCTCGGCGGTGAACTGGAGGTTCCCACGCTGGAGGGCAAGGTGAAGCTGAAGATTCCTGCTGGCACCCAGACCGGCAAGGTGTTCCGCATACGCGGCAAGGGGGTGAAACCCGTGCGTGGTGGTGGCGTGGGAGACCTGCTCTGCCAGGTGGTGGTGGAGACCCCGGTGAACCTCAGCGACGAACAGAAGGAACTCCTGCAGAAGCTCGACGAGTCACTCAGGGGCGGTGGCAGCAAGCACAGCCCCCACAGCTCGTCCTGGCTGGACGGGGTGAAGAACTTCTTCAAGGAGATGGGGTTCTAGGCGCGCCCCGCCGCAAATGTTCGGCCCGGGGGCGGGCCTCCTACAGGTAGGAGCGGCGCCCCCGCCGCGAATGGACATGATTTCGACCAACCCGAACCAAGCAGGAAAACGATATGATCCGAGCCGCGTAGGGCGGATAAGCGCAGCGCATCCGCCGACCACATGGCCATGCAGTGCGGGGCAGGCAAGCGCAGGGATTGCCTGATGCGCTACGCTTATCAGGCCTACAAAATTTTTCCGAGGCGATCCTGCCAACCCGGGGTTTCCACATTTATACCCACAGGGCACAAGGGCCCGACCTGCACATTTGCAACCGATGCTTGAACAGACGAACAAAAGGGAGACGATATGATCCGAGTAGCCGTTACCGGCGCTGCCGGACGCATGGGCAAGGCCCTGGTCCAGGCAGTTACCGAAACCGAGGGCCTGCAACTCACCGTGGCCACCGAGCATCCGGAATCGACCCTCATCGGCGCCGATGCGGGCGAGGTAGCAGGCGTTGGCAGGCTGGGCGTGGCCATCGGCGCCGACCTGGAAGCGGCGGCGGCCGATTTCGATACGCTCATCGACTTCACCCGCCCGGAGCCGGCGCTGGCACACCTGGACATCTGCCGCCGCAACGGGAAGAAGATGGTCATCGGCACCACCGGCTTCGACGAGGCCGGCAAGGCGACCATCCGCAAGGCGGGCGAAGAGATCGCTATCGTCTTCGCGCCCAACATGAGCGTCGGTGTGAACCTCTGCTTCAAGCTGCTCGACATCGCTGCCCGGGTGATGGGCGAGGAATCGGACATCGAGATCATCGAGGCCCACCACCGTCACAAGGTGGATGCACCTTCCGGCACGGCCATCCGCATGGGGGAGGTGGTGGCCGAGGCGCTGGGCCGCAACCTGGACGAGGTGGCGGTCTATGGCCGTCACGGCATCATCGGTGAGCGCAAGCGCGAGACCATCGGCTTCGAGACCATTCGTGCCGGCGACGTGGTGGGCGAGCATACCGTCTGGTTCGCCGCCGAGGGCGAGCGGGTGGAGATTGCGGTGAAATCCTTGAGCCGCATGACCTACGCCAACGGCTCGGCGCGCGCCGTGCTCTGGCTCGGCGAGCGGGACAGGGGCGTGTACGACATGCAGGACGTGCTGGGCCTGAGGTGAAGCCTTCCAGGCCCCCGCTCTGGTATCATGGCGCCATCTTCGATCCAGCCGGAGGAACCGGTGTGCCGCCTGATCTGCCCCGGGGCCTCGTCGATATGACGGGAGCAGCCCGATCGTGAACGAACTGGTATGGCTTCTGCTTCCTGCGGCAGCCGCCTCCGGGTGGTGGGCGGCGCGGCGCAGTGCCAGCAAGGCCCAGGAGCGCCGCGCCCGTACCACGCCGGCCTATTTCCGGGGGCTCAACTACCTGCTAAACGAAGAACCCGACAAGGCCATCGATGTCTTCGTCCAGCTGCTGGAAGTGGACAGCGAGACGGTGGAGACCCACCTGGCGCTCGGCAGCCTGTTCCGGCGTCGCGGCGAGGTGGAGCGGGCCATCCGTATCCACCAGAATCTCATCGCCCGGCCGGCGCTGGACGAGGAGCAGCGGGCCAACGCCTTGCTGGAGCTGGGCATGGACTACATGCGTGCCGGGCTCTACGATCGTGCCGAGAACCTCTTCCTGGAACTCAAGGAGATGAACCAGCACGTGCGCAAGGCGCTGCAGAACCTCATCATCATCTACCAACAGGAGCGGGACTGGGAAGCCTGCCTCAGGGTGTCCGAGGAACTCGAACCCCTGGTGAGCGAGTCCCTCGGCCTGGCGCGTTCCCACTACTACTGTGAGCTGGCCGAAGAGGCGCTGCGCCGCAAGGATACGGAAAAGGCGGTCCGACTCCTGAAGAAGGCCGCCCGGGCCGAGCCGGAGTCCGTGCGTCCCACTCACCTGCAGGCGCGCATGGCCATGGAGAGCGGGGAGTGCCGCAAGGCCATCGAACTGCTGCATGCTGCCGTTGAGCAGGATTCCAGCTATCTCTCCGAGGTGATCGGCGACCTTCGCACCTGCCATGCGCGCCTGGATGACCTGGGCGGGCTGCGACGCTACCTGGAGGGCTTCCTGGACGATTCCGCGGACGTGGCCGTGGTGCTGGCGCTCACCGACCTGATCATGGAGATGGAGGGTGAAGAGGCTGCCTCGGCCTTCATCACCGAACAGATGGAACAGCATCCCACCATTCGTGGCCTGCTGCGGCTCATCGAGCTCAACTCCAGCCTGCCGCACGTGAAGGCCGGGCAGATCCTGGTGGGGCTCAAGGACCACATGGAACGGCTCCTGGCGGAACGCCCCGCCTACCAGTGCACCAAGTGCGGCTACAGCGCCAACACCATGCATTGGCAATGTCCCAGCTGCCGCAGCTGGAGCACCATCCGGCGCAAGAACGAACCTGACGAGAAATGCCGATGAACAAACCTCCCGTCATCGTGGCCCTGGACTTTCCCGACCAGCGTAGTGCGCTGGCCCTGGTGGACAGGCTCGACCCCTCGCTGTGCCGGCTCAAGGTAGGCAAGGAACTCTTCACCCGATCGGGCCCCGCCATCGTGGAATCGCTCACCCGCCGCGGCTTCGAGCTCTTTCTGGACCTGAAGTTCCACGACATTCCCAACACCGTGGCGGCCGCCTGTGACGCCGCGGCGGACCTGGGCGTCTGGATGATGAACCTGCACGCCTCCGGCGGGCGCAGAATGATGGAGACCGCGCGTGAGCGGCTGGAGAAGCGCAGCGAGCGTCCGCTCCTCATCGCCGTCACCATCCTCACCAGCCTGGGCGAAGAAGACCTGGCCGAGATCGGTTTCAGCGGCACACCCCAGGAGAACGTGCTGCGCCTGGCCGCGCTGGCGGCATCCAGCGGGCTCGACGGGGTGGTCTGTTCCCCCCTGGAGGCGGCTGCCATTCGTGAGCGGCAGGGCGGGAAGTTCCTGCTGGTCACGCCCGGTGTGCGTCCTGCCACGGCCTCCCTGGACGACCAGAAACGGGTGATGACCCCGGCGGACGCCGTGCAGGCAGGTGCCACCCACCTGGTGATCGGTCGTCCCATCACCGCTGCGGAGGACCCGGTAGCGGCGCTGGAGGCGATCAACAAAACTTTGAGCAATGCATGAAGTAAAACTTGTATCTTGTTTGAATAAAACGAGAAAAGCTTAACGAATCTTGGTCGTCTTCCGGACGAGACCGCTGCGCATGCTGCCTTCCATTTCCCTCTTTTTGTCGGGTAAAAATTTACTGACGCCATAAAGAGAAGTTAGCGGCGGAAAAGCCTGCCTTCTGGTAGTTTTGCTGCACTGAATCCGATCGAACGCTTTCGCAAGGAGAACACCATAATGATCAATCCTGTTGGTTCCGATGAGCTGCTTCCCCTGTTCGTCTACGACGTGGACGAGCACGAAGCCCTGATGCACGAGGCCCAGAGCCTGCCCCCCGTGGTCATCACCTCCCAGGCGGCCGGTAACGCGGTGATGCTGGGCGGCGGTTATTTCACTCCCCTGAAGGGTTTCATGAACGTGGCCGATGCCATGGGCGCCGCCGAGAAAATGATCCTCATCGATGGCTCCACCTTCTTCCCCGTGCCCGTGATGTGCCTAGTGGACGACGAGCAGCTGGCTTCTATTGGCGATGCCAAGCGTATCGCCCTGCGCGATCCCAACGTGGAAGGCAACCCGGTCCTGGCGGTGATGGACGTGGAGAACATCGAAAAGGTCACCGAGGACCAGATGGGCGCCATGCGCGACAAGGTGTATCGCACCGACGATCCCGAACACCCCGGCGTGGCCGCCTGGATGAGCCAGGGACGCAACGCCATCTCCGGCCCCATCAAGGTGCTGAACTTCTCCTACTTCATCACCGATTTCCCCGATACCTTCCGTACCGCGGTGGAGATCCGCAACGAGATAAAGGAGCGTGGCTGGAACACCGTGGTGGCCTTCCAGACCCGCAACCCTATGCACCGCGCCCACGAGGAGCTGTGCCACATGGCCATGCGTGATACCAACGCCGACGGCGTGGTGATCCACATGCTGCTGGGGAAGCTCAAGCCGGGTGACATTCCCGCGCCGGTGCGCGATGCCGCCATCCGCAAGATGGCCGAGCTCTACTTCCCGCCCAACACCGTGATGATCACGGGCTACGGCTTCGACATGCTCTACGCCGGCCCCCGCGAGGCGGTGCTGCACGCCTACTTCCGCCAGAACATGGGCGCCACCCACTTCATCGTGGGCCGTGACCATGCCGGTGTGGGTGACTACTACGGTGCCTTCGACGCCCAGACCATCTTCGACGAAGAGGTGCCACAGGGCGCCCTGCAGATCGAGATCTACAAGGCCGATCACACGGCCTACTCCAAGAAGCTGAACAAGGTGGTGATGATGCGCGACGTGCCCGATCACACCAAGGAGGACTTCGTGCTGCTGTCCGGTACCAAGGTGCGCGAGATGCTGGGTCGCGGTGAGGCGCCGCCCCCCGAGTTCTCCCGCCCCGAGGTAGCCAAGATCCTCATGGACTACTACCAGTCCATCAACAAGTAAACCCGGTTGAACGGGTAGAAACGAAGCCCGCCACCTGGCGGGCTTCGTTGGTTCAGGGATACCGACACGGGGGTACGCCGGAAATGAAGTACCGGGTTCTGCAATCCGAACAGGTCTGGGGTGGCTTTCTCAAACTCCATCGTTACCGCCTGCAGCACGAATGTTTCGCGGGTGGCTGGTGCCCGGAACTGGTGCGCGAGCGGGTGGAGGGCAACCATGCCGTTTCCGTGCTGCTCTACGATCCCGTCCAGGATGCGGTGGTGCTCATCGAGCAGTTCCGCATCGGTGCGCTGGGCCACCAGGAACCGCCCTGGCTGCTGGAGACGGTGGGGGGTTACGTGGAGAAGGGGGAAGCCCTCGAGGCCGTGGCCATCCGCGAGACCCGGGAGGAGACCGGTTGCGATGTGAGCAGGCTGGAGCTCGTCGGTACCTTCTTCACCACGCCGGGCTGGTGTTGTGGCGAACGCATCACCCTCTACTGCGGGCTGGTGGACAGCAGAGGGGCGGAGGGTGTCCACGGCCTGGCCCACGAGGGGGAAGATATCCGGGTGGTGGTGATGCCGGCCGGGGAAGCCTTGGGTGAGCTGTTCCGGAAAGCCAATTCCACCTCCATCGTGGTGGGGCTGCAGTGGCTGGCACTCAACCGGGAACGGTTGCGGGCCGAGTGGTCATGAAGTACGCCACACCATCCTGCGGTGGGGAATTCCGGCATCCTCGAACACGGCTCCCTCAGCGCGGAACCCGGCCCGCTCGTAGAAGGGGATGGCGCTCACCTGGGCGTTGAGCACCAGCTCTTCAAGGCCTCTTTTCCGCCCTTCCTCCATCAGGGCATGGAGCAGGGCCGTGCCCACCCCCAGCCCGCGCCAGTGTTTCAGAACCGCCATGCGGCCGATGTGACCGTCGGGCAGCAGGCGTCCGGTGCCGATGGGATTGCCCGCTTCGTCCACGGCCAGCAGGTGCAGGCAACGCTCGTCGAGTCTGTCCCACTCCAGCTCCGGCGGCACCTGCTGCTCCTGCACGAAGACGGTTTCGCGAACCTGCCGCAATGCTTCTCGTTCCTCCTGCCAGCGCGCCCGGCGGATGCGGAAAGTCGTCTCACTCATGTGCCAGCTCGAGATAGCCCAGGTTCACCAGTTCCGTGAGCGTATTCAGGAAGGAATCATCGTCGATGCAGGGCGTCAGGGCCTCTTCATCGATGGCGTCGGCGCTGCACAGTGTTTCCAGCAGGTCCGGAGAGAGTCCGGAGGTTTCGTATATATCCCCACACGCGAACAGCAGGCACTCGCCGGCCCCGGTTTCCATCCAGGCGAAATGTGAAAAAGGGTGCCGTTTCAACAGGCCGCCCTGCCGGAGGTGGTGCAGGATCTCCCCCTTCGAAAGCGGCTCCGCCGGCGGCTCGATGGCGAGGTGCGCCTTCACCTCCGTCACGAAACTTCCGAACCAGCGTTGTCTGAGCCGTTCGTCCTGCAGCCACCGGTCCAGCTCGTTGAAGGTGTGGGGCACCACGTCCGCGGGGATCCTGGCCGGCTGCTTTGCGGGCGGCAGGGGAGGATCGCGGTAGTGCTCCGCTTCCGGCATCCGCTCCAGTAGGAAATTGGTGAAGCTGTCCAGCATCTCCTGGTGTGAGGGCGCGCGCAGCCCAACCGACCAGCTCATGCACGCCTCTTCGGCAATACCCCAGTGCGCCACTCCAGGAGGCAGGTAGAGCACGTCGCCGGGTTCGACCACCCACTCCTGTTCGGGCTCGAACTCCGACAGGATGCGCACGGGGAGATCAGGAATCAACGCATCCCGGGTGGGGTGGGGCTGGATCTGCCAGCGCCGTCGGCCCATTCCCTGCACCAGGAACACGTCATAGGTATCGATGTGGGGACCCACCGATCCGCCAGGTACGGCATAGCTGATCATTACGTCGTCGAAGCGCCAGGAGGGAATGAAGCGGAATGGCTCGAGGAGACGAGCCACTTCGGGCAGGTACTTGTCCACATCCTGTACGAGCAGCGTCCAGCGGCTCTCCGGGAGCTCGGAAAAACGGGATTCGTCGAAAGGGCCATGATGCAGTTCCCACCGGTAGCGGTCGTGGCCGATAACCAGCCTCGATTCGATCTCCTCCTCGCAGGCCAGCCCGGCCAGCTCTTCGGGCTCCAGGGGGAAGTCGTATTCGGTGAGCGCGCCGCGCATGAGAAGGGGGCGCTTCTGCCAGTAGTCGCGCAGAAATGTCTCCGTGTCGATCCCTTCGGGGAAACGCAGTTTCATGCCGTTCATCATACCCCAGCCGTATCCGCTCCGTTTTAATTTACAGGTGAATCCGGTATGCTTTGCCCACACCGGAGAGGTGGCAGAGCGGTTGAATGCACCGGTCTTGAAAACCGGCAGGGGTTAACGCCCCTCCAGGGTTCGAATCCCTGCCTCTCCGCCATTCTCTGTTTTCCCTGTCCTGGAGAGGTGCCGGAGCTGGCCGAACGGGCTTGACTCGAAATCAAGTGATCCCTTACGGGATCCGTGGGTTCGAATCCCACCCTCTCCGCCATTCATCGCGTTCCGACAGCTACATTCCGTGAATAGTCCAGACGTCCCGTAGAATGAAGGATTCGAACCCACGGATTCAATACCAGCCGGGTTCGACCGCGGAGGTGCGCAGCGCCGAGGCTACCGGGTGACAGATTGCATCGAGTCTGGAGTCCGCCACCCTCCCACCTGCCTACAGGCCTCCATGTGGTTGGTGTCTTGCCACGTTGCCAACTGGCCGGCCGGCGGTCGGTGTCGCGGGTAAGTGGTAGAGTATCGCCATGTGCGGCAGCTACAATCTCATTGCCGACGCCCAGGCCTTCATTGATGCCTTCCAGGTGATCAACCGGATCACCTGGCGGCCGCGCTACAACATTGCGCACTTCCCAGGAAGTGCCCGCCATCCGCCAGGCGGAGGCGGGTAGGGAAGCAGTGCTGCTGCGGTGGGGGTTGATCCCCTACTGGGCGAAGGACGAGAAGTTCGGCTACCACACCATCAACGCCCGGGCCGAGACCGTGGACAGGAAACCCGCTTTCCGCTCCGCTTTCAAACGACGCCGCTGCCTCATCCCCGCCACGGGCTTCTATGAATGGAAGAAGCTCAACCGCCACAAGCAGCCCTACCACATTCGGGTGAAGGATCGGGAACTGTTCGCCTTTGCCGGTCTGTGGGAGCACTGGCGGAGCCCCGAGGGCAAGGCCATCGAGTCCTGCACCATCATCGTCACCGATGCCAACGAGGTGCTGAAGCCCATCCACGACCGGATGCCGGTGATCCTGGATCCCGGGGACTACGACACCTGGCTGGACCCGGACAACCGGGACGTGGACCGGCTGCGTTCCCTGCTCAGGCCCTACCCACCGAATCGGATGGAGTTCTGGCCGGTGAGCTGGAAGGCGGGTAGCCTGCACATGATCAGGTTGAGGGGTCTGCAGTTGGCCGAAGCAGTCATTCCGGCACGGTGTACGGTACTTTTTCTGCTCTCGCCATACAGATAAGCCCCAAACAACCTTTGTGCAGCCAATACGGACGGCGGATTCAATACCGCACCCAAATTTCCCCAGACATCCACACTGAATCTTCTGCTGGATCTATACAGGCTCAATGGAGACAAATCGGCCCTGGATATGGTGAACAAGACTCTGGTATCGATGGTACGAGGGGGCTTCTACGACCGAGTCGATGGGGGCTTCTGCCGATACAGCACGGATGATGCCTGGCTGGTTCCACATTTCGAAAAGATGACGTACGACAATGCGCTTTTGAGCGAACTGTTTCTGAAAGCCTATGCCATCAACAAAAAAGAGCGTTATTAAAACAGCTATAAGACCAGGGATAAGTGTCATAGCAAAGATATTTTGAAAAAGAGCAATGTTCTGCGTGAGTGTGTACAGAAGTATGAAGGTAAAAACGGCTCCGCTTAATTCACCTGCGATATCCATAGTTTTATGAAAACCAAATGTTTTACCTGAAGCTTTTTTCT
>QNZQ01000168.1 GCA_003972985.1 Gammaproteobacteria bacterium
CCGGTCTCCCATATGACTGGACGCCGCGTTCGGATGCTCCCTTGGGATCCCCTTTGGCGCCTTCGGCACGTCGGGTATCCCGTGTCGCCTCGCGGCTACCGGGGACTACCCGCCTTCGCTTCGCTCTCCATGGCGGGCAGCGAACGACTTCGTCCTCGTGGGGCCATCCGATGATCCCGCGGGAATCGGGAGCGCGGCCACCGTGGACGAGGCCTTCCGCCGGCTGGCAAAGGGCGAATACCTGTTCATCTCGCGCGGGGACGACTCCGGAACCCACAGGAAGGAACGGGCACTGTGGAAAAGCGCTGGCGCCGAGCCGGACGGCTCCTGGTACAGGGAAGCCGGCCAGGGCATGGGCAAGGTGCTGCAGATGGCAGGAGAACTGGCGGGCTACACCCTCACCGACCGCGGCACCTGGCTCGCCATGAAAGGCAGGCTGCCGCTGGACCTGCTGTATCAGGGGGATCCGCTGCTGTTCAATCCCTACGGCATCATCGCGGTGAACCACGAACGCCATCCCCACGTGAACCATGATGGCGCCCTGGCACTGATCCGCTGGCTCACCGGCAAGGAAGGACAGGCGCGCATTGCGGCTTTCACCATTGACGGCGAGCAGCTGTTCAAGCCGGATGCCCGGGCCGCTGAAATCGCGCTGCGTAAACCATGACCTCCCTGGCAGAAGCGACGGGGCACGCTCTCGACCTGCTCCTGGCGGGGGATGCGGGACTGTGGCAGATCATCGCCATCTCGTTCAAGGTTTCGGGTAGCGCCATCCTCCTGGCCACCCCCCCGGCCTTGCTCACCGCCTTCGTGCTGGCCTACCTCCGCTTTCCCGGGCGGCGCCTGCTGATCTCCCTGTTCAGCACCCTGCTCTCGGTGCCGGCTGTGGTGGTGGGACTGACGCTCTACCTGCTGCTCTCGAACCAGGGGCCGCTCGGCGACTGGCGACTGCTGTTCACCCAGTCGGCCATGGTGATGGGACAGGTGGTGCTGGCCTTCCCGATCCTGGTGGCCATGGGACACGCCGCCCTGCAGTCCGTGGACAAGCGCGCCTGGGAGACGGCCCGCACCCTGGGCGCCTCGCTGCTGCGGGCCTTTTTCATGGTCCTGCGCGAGGCGCGCTTCGGGCTGCTGGCCGCACTGCTGGCGGCCTATGGGCGCATCATCGCCGAGGTGGGCGCCTCCATGATGCTGGGCGGAAACATCCTCGACTACACGCGCAACATTCCCACGGCCATCGCCCTGGAGACCAGCAAAGGGGAGTTCGCCCAGGGCATCGCCCTCGGCGCCATCCTGCTGCTGCTCGCCTTTACCCTGAACGGAATCCTGCAGCACGTGCAGGGCAAGGGGGTACCCAGCACATGAGCCGAGGCGGCCATTTCCACGTCGCCGGATTGCGCAAGCGCTTCGGTCGCCGCCTCCTGCTGGACGATGTCGAGCTGCACCTCCACGAAACCTCCTGCACCCTGCTCACGGGCGAGAACGGTGCCGGCAAGAGCACCCTGTTGCGCATACTGGCGGGGCTGGAGAAGCCGGACGGTGGTAGCTTTCGCCTGGGGAGACGGCTGTATCCCTCCTGGCGAAAGGCCAGACGCAGCCTGCAGAAGGCGGTCATGTACCTGCATCAGCAGCCCTACCTGTTCGATGGAAGCGTGGAGTACAACCTCCGCCTCGCCCTCGGAGGGCAGCGGGAAGGACAGGAAGCTCTCATCCGGACGGCGCTGCAGTGGATCGACATGGAATCCTTCCGGGAAACGCCGGCCCGCACGCTCTCCGGTGGCGAGCGGCAGCGCTTGGCACTGGCACGCGCCTGGCTGGCCTCTCCGGAGATCATGCTGCTGGACGAACCCACGGCAAACCTGGACACGGAATCCCGGGGCCGCACCCTGGAACTGCTGCGCGGGCTGCGGAACCAGGGCATCGTCCTGGTGATCGCCAGCCATGATCCTCACCATTTCGAGGAGCTGGCCGAATGCCGCATCGACCTGCACAACGGCCGCCTGACTCACCTGGCGCCGAGAGGAGCAGGCACAGTACAATCGGCCAAGGTGATTCCCATCCGCCAGGGCTACGCATGAACCGACGATCGGAGATCACGGCCGTGGTGCTCGCCGGGGGCATGGGCCGGCGCATGGGTGGCCAGGACAAGGGACTGGTGGAGTTCGAGGGACGCCCCCTCGTCGCTCACGTGAGCGACGCCATCGCTCCCCAGGCCGGCCGTCTCCTGATCAACGCCAACCGCAACCCGGAGGTGTACCGCCGCTTCGGCCACCCGGTGATTGCCGACGACATCGAGGGCTATCAGGGACCCCTGGCCGGGGTTCTGACTGCCATGAAACGCGCAGACTCGCCGTTTCTCCTGGTGGTTCCCTGCGATGCTCCGCGACTGCCGGACAACCTGGCGGAAAAGCTCCTCGCGGGACTCGAGCAGCAGGCCGCCGAGATCGCCGTCGCCCACGACGGCAAGCGCCTGCAGCCCGTGCATGCCCTGCTTTCCACCACGCTCGCCGACGACCTGGAAACCTTTCTCGCTGCGGGCGAACGCAAGATCGACCGCTGGTACGGCCGGCATGCCATGGCGGTGGTGGACTTCTCCGGCCAGCCGGAAACCTTCATCAACGTCAACACCTTCGACGAAAGAAACGAACTGCAGGCGGGAAGGCGGACGGGATGATCGACTATCCCGTTCCACTGCTCGGTTTCTGTGCCTGGAGCGGCACCGGCAAGACCACGCTGCTGAAGCGACTGGTACCACTGCTCCGGCAGCAGGGACTCGCCCTTGCCGTGGTCAAGCATGCCCACCACAGCTTCGATATCGATCAGCCGGGAAAGGACAGCTACGAGTTGCGTGCAGCGGGGGCGGAACAGGTACTGGTCGCCTCCAGGAACCGGGTGGCCCTCGTGCGCGAAGTCCCGGAGGAAGCGGCGGAACCGGGCCTGCAGGAGGTGCTGCACTGCCTGGACCCCGACGGCCTCGACCTGGTGCTCGTGGAAGGCTACAAGCACGCCCCCCTGCCCAAGATCGAGCTGCATCGGGGAGACCCGGGAAAACCGCTGCTCTATCCCGACGACCGCTACATCATCGCCGTGGCCACGGACAGGCCCTTGGCGACCTCGCTGCACCAGCTCGACATCGACCGCCCGGAACAGGTCGCCGCCTTCGTCCTTGAATACACCGACCGACACAGGAATCCATCACATGCTGACAGACACCATCCGCACCGCTTCCAGCTGCGCTGACGACAGTGAACCCGGCGTACTCGGCGTCCACCAGGCACGGGAACGGATACTCGCTGCGCTGCCGCCGCTCCAGGGAGAGGAGCGTGTCGCCCTGCGCGCGGGACTCGGGAGGGTTCTCGCCCGCGAGGTCATTTCACCGCTCGACGTGCCCGGCCACGACAACTCCGCCATGGACGGCTATGCCCTGGATGGCTCTCAACTGCCGGAATCGGGATTCCTCGACCTCGAAGTGATCGCCACCCTGCCCGCAGGTGGTCGCTTCGATGGCGTCTGCAGCGCTGGCCAGTGCGTTCGCATCATGACGGGCGCGCCCATTCCCGAGGGCACGGATACCGTGGTGATGCAGGAGCACGTACTGCGCCTCGAGGACGGGCGCGTGCGCATCGGAACCGGGGAACGCCGGGGTCAGAACGTGCGCCGAGCCGGCGAGGACATCGCCGCGGGCCGCGCCGTGCTGCAGGCAGGCAAACAGCTCACTCCCGCCGACCTGGGCATTCTCGCCTCCATCGGCATTGCCGAGGTGAGCGTGCGGCGCCGCGTACGCGTCGCCTTCTTCTCCACCGGGGACGAGCTGCGCGGTATCGGCGAACCCCTGCAAGAGGGCGAGGTGTACGACAGCAACCGCTACAGCCTCTACGGCATGCTGCACCGCCTGGATGCCGAGATACTGGACATGGGCGTGGTCAGGGACGAGCCGGCAGCCCTCAGGGAAGCCTTCGACAGCGCCGCCTCGCTGGCGGACGTGGTGATCACCTCGGGTGGCGTCTCCGTCGGCGAGGCGGACTACACCAAGGCGATACTGGAAGAGATGGGCGAGATGAATTTCTGGAAGATCGCCATGAAGCCGGGGCGTCCCCTCGCCTTCGGCAGGTTGGGCAACGCCCTGTTCTTCGGACTGCCCGGCAACCCGGTGGCGGTGATGGTCACCTTCTACCAGTTCGTGCTGCCGGCATTGCAGCAATTGCTTACTGGGCAGCCCTGGAAGCCTTTCGTGCTCCGGGCCACCCTGAAATCCCCCCTGAGAAAACGCCCCGGGCGGTACGAGTTCATGCGTGGAATCCTCGCGCAGCAGGAGGACGGTTCCCTGGTGGTGGAGAGCGTCGGCCAGCAGGGGTCGGGTATCCTCACCTCCATGAGCCGCGGCAACTGCTTCATCCTCCTCGACGAGGAACAGGGTGATCTCGCCGCTGGCCGGGAGGTGCCTGTGCAACCCTTTGCCGCGCTCGTCTGAGATTCACTCCGGAGGCCGGATCTCCTCGAAGCGCAGTACGCCGTACCTGTCGCCGTCTTTCCAGCTGAGCACCAGCTGCCGGCCTTCGATGCTGAAGCTGCCGACATGACGGAGCGCCTCCAGGTATTTTTGTTCCACTTCCATGAGCGGTGCAGGACAGGCCTTGCGCGTGCTGCCCACCGGCCCGATCTTGATGGCGCGACCCGGTTCCTGCACGTCGCTCACGCTGGCAAAGTAGCGGTTGCAGCCGCTGCTGCCAACCACCTGTCCGTTCTTCACTTCGATGGTTATCCTCTGATCCCCGGTGACCGCCGTATCGCCGAACGCCTTCAGTACCCAGCGTTTTCCTTCGAGATCTTCCACCGACACCTTACCCTCGATCTCCACCTGGAGTTCCACCAGTTGTCCGTCTTCCAGTTTCCAGCGCCTGAGCACCTTTTGTGAGCCACAGCAGGCAGGCTCCTGCTCACCGGGCTGGATCACCTCCAGCAGAAGGGTACCGTTGTCGATGCGGGCATCCAGGACCTGCACCCGGTCGCCGACCAGCGCGAACAGAGCCTGCGGGTTCCCCTGGTTGTCGGTGCGGATGACGTTGAGGTAGACGAAGGTTCCACTGCCACCGGGGTCGTCCCACAGGAGGAGGGCCAGTTCGTTCTGGCCATCGCCATCGAGATCGCCCGACAGACGCAGGTCATCGAGAAAACCGAGCGAAGCCAGCGCATGGCCTGCGAGGAACAGCAGCAGAAAGGGGATGAGCCTTGGGGAAAGTGCTGTTCTTTTCATGGCTGGATTCTTCTTTTTTGCTTCAGTACTGGAAGGGAAAAGTTTCAGCCAGGCTCCTGGCTTCCGCGGTCCTTTTCCATCATAACCGCGAAATAATCCGCCGTACAGAATCGATGGAGGTGTCGAGAACCTCCTTTATGGCCTCCATCGAAATCGTCCCTTCACTCTTTCCTGCTGCCCAGTTGACCACGAGCGAAAGATGGGCGAAGCAGAGATCCAGTTCCCGGGCGAGGGCCGCTTCCGGCATGCCCGTCATGCCCACCAAGTCACAGCCGTCCTGCTCCATGCGGCAGATCTCCGCCGCCGTCTCGAGACGCGGTCCCTGGGTGGCACCATAGGTGCCGCCATCGGCAATCTCGATCCCCGCCTCGCGACCGGCCTCGAGCAGGCGCTGGCGCAACGCCTCGCAGTAGGGATGGGTGAAATCCACGTGCTTGATGGGCGTGCAGCCACATTTCACGTAGGTATGGCCGCGGCCCCAGGTATAGTCGATGATCTGGTCCGGCACCACGAGCGCGCGAGGCGGCAGGGTGATGCCACCCACGGAGGCCACGCTGACCACCTCGCGGATGCCTACCGAGTGCAGGGCCCAGAGATTGGCCTGGTAGTTCACCAGGTGGGGTGGAATGGTATGCGCCTCGCCGTGGCGAGGCAGGAAGACGATGGGCACCCCGTCGAACTGGCCGAAGGTGAGCGGTGCCGAGGGTTCCCCGTAGGGGGTCACCACGATCTGCTGACGTTCCACCTCCAGTGCATCCAGCCGGCTGAGACCGGTTCCCCCGATGATGGCGATGTGTTCCTTCATTGCAGCAGTGCCTCGTCGATTGCATAGATCCCCGGCGCGTTGCGCCAGTATCCCCTGTAATCCATGCCGTAACCGAAGAGATAGCGGTCCGGCGCCTTCACCCCGGTGAAGTCCGCTTCCAGGCCGTTGCTGCGCGGGTGGACCTTGTGTACCAGGACAGCGCTCAACACCTCCCGTGCACCTGCCTGTCGGCAGTGCTCCAGGATCGCCTCGAGCGTGTGGCCTTCGTCGAGAATGTCGTCGATGATCAGCAGGGTACGTCCCTCCAGGCTCTCCTCGGGGGCCCGCTTCCACTCCAGCTCGCTGCCGAAGGTCCGCTCGCGGTAACGGGTGGCGTGCAGGTAGTCCAGGCGCAGGGGAAATTCGAGGCGCGGCAGCAGCAGTCCTGCCGGGACCAGCCCGCCGTTCATCGCCACCAGCACCAGGGGATCGGCATCCCCGAGGCGCCGGGTGATCTCCCCGGCCATGCGGTCTAGCGCGGCCTCCACCTCCTCGCGGGAGAAGATCAGCTCCGCACTCTGCATGGCCGCGCGCGCGTCTTGTGCATCGATAGGCATGGTCACAGTTCCAGCTCCAGTGATTCGCCCGCTTCCAGGCGATTGAGATAGGCCATGGCTCTCGGCCAGCGCAGATCCTCGTGGATCTGTTCCGGCGTCAGGTGCCCGCGCCCGTGCATGCGCGCCAGGCGCGCCTGTCCCACCGGGTTGCAGTAGCCGTCCAGGGACTCGAGCACCTGGGCCACAGCTGCAGGATCGTTGCACACCAGCACCATGTCGCAGCCGGCCTCGAGCGCCCTCTGGGCCCGCTCGGGGTAGTCACCGGCCACATTGGCCGCCTCCATGCTCAGATCGTCGCTGAACACCACGCCCTCGAACCCCATGCGCCGGCGCAGGATCTCCTGGATCCAGAAGGAGGAGTACCCAGCCGGCAGGGCGTCACAAGAGGAATAGATGACGTGCGCCGGCATGAGCGCTTCGAGATTGTTGTTCACCATGTGACGGAAAGGGAGCAGGTCGTGATCCCATATCTCGTCGAAGAGCCGCGGGTCCACCGGCAGCTCGTGGTGGGAATCCGCGGCCACGTTTCCGTGGCCGGGAAAGTGCTTGCCCACCGAGGGCATCCCGGCGGCACGTGCGCCGCTGGACCAGGCATAGGCCAGCTTGCCCACGGCGATGGGATCGGCAGAGAAGGCGCGATCCCCGATCACCTCGCTGATTTCCGTCTGCAGGTCGAGCACCGGGGCGAAGCTGAAGTCCACGCCGGCACAGCGCAGTTCGGCCGCCATAAGCCAGCCCAGGTGGTGCGCGGCATCCAGTGCCTGATGCGGCTGCTCTTCGTAGAGCATGCCCAGCGATGCAGCGGGCGGCAGTTCCGAAAAGCCCTCGCGAAAACGCTGCACGCGCCCCCCTTCCTGGTCCACGGCCACCAGGAGCGGCGGCGTGCGCAGTTCGTGGATCGCCCGCACCAGTGCGCTCACTTGATCGGGTTCCTCGTAGTTACGGGCAAAGAGGATGACACCCCCCGCTGCCGGGTGGCGCAGCATCTCCCGCTCTTCGGGGGTGAGCTCGAGTCCCTCGAGATCGAGCATGACGGGACCATGGCTCATGGTGCGGTCTCAGGCATGGATATACACCTCGGTTCCATTGGAAACGCGGTCGAACAGTTCCAGGATATCGCCACTGCGCATGCGGATACAGCCATGGGAGACCGGCGTACCCACGAAGTGCTCCTCGGCGGTTCCGTGGATGTAGATGAAACGCCGCAGGGTATCGCAGTGACCGCCCCGGTTGAACCCCGGATTGGCTCCCGTGAGCCAGAGGATACGGGTGAGGATCCAGTCCCGCCCGGGGTGACGGCGGCCCAGTTCCGGGGTGTAGATCTCACCGGTCGGACGCCGCGCCACGAACACGGTGCCGAACGGGCAGCCCTCGCCGATCTTCAGGCGGATGCGGTGGCGCCCCCGCGGCGTGCATTCGCTGCCGAAACGCTCACCCGCTCCCTTCAGTGCCGTGGAGATCCGGTAGCGTTTCAGCACCTTGCCGCCTTCCTCGAGCAGCAGCTCCTGGGACCAAATCAGGACTTCCAGCCTCACGCCTGCTCTTTCCATGCGCTGTAGGGCACCTTGCTCAAGTTGCTGTTGTAGTAGCGCGCGTCGGTGGAGATCTCCCGTCCGAGCCACGGCGGCCTCTCGATCTGCTCCTCGCGGCTCTGCAGTTCCACCTCGGCGACGACCAGTCCCGCATTCTCGCCATGGAACTCGTCGATCTCCCAGCAGTGCCCGCCCCGGTGCACGATGTGCCGTGTCTTGTGGATGATGGGACGGTGGGCCACCAGCCGGAGCATCTCCTCGGCATCGTCGAGGGGAATGGGATACTCGTACTCCAGGCGGTAGATTCCGTCGCGCGTACTCTTCACGTTGATGTCCGCCTTGCCATTGCATAGGCGGATTCTCACCGAGGACTGGGCATCCCGGCTGAGGTAGCCCTGTTTCATCTCCAGCGACCGCTCCACCTCCTCGCGCCAGGCATTGGAGCTGAGCAGGAACTTGCGTTCGATCTCCACGGCCATCTTCTCACTTCCCTCCCTTTTCGAAGAGCGCGATGCTCTCCACGTGGGCGGTATGGGGAAACATGTCCATGACGCCGGCGGAGAGCAGCCGGTATCCGTGCCGGTGCACCAGTTCGCCAGCGTCCCGCGCCAAGGTACCCGGGTAACAGGAGACGTAGAGAATCCGTTCCACGCCCATGCGGGGCAGATGCCCGAGCACCTCCTGCGCGCCGCTGCGCGGCGGATCGAGCAGTACCTTGTGGAAGCGTTCCTTCAGCCAGGGCTCCTGCAGTTCTTCATAGAGATTGGCCACATGAAAACGCACGTTCTCCAGACCGTTGCGCCTGGCGTTCTCACGGGCGCGGGCCACCAGCTCCGCGGCACCTTCCACCCCGACCACCTCCCCTGCCCGCGTGGCCAGCGGCAAGGTGAAGTTGCCGATGCCGCAGAAGAGATCCAGCACCCGCTCGTCCTGCCGGGGATCGAGCATTTCCACGGCCCTGGCCACCATCTGCCGGTTGATGTCGCTGTTAACCTGGGTGAAGTCGCCGGGTTCGAAGCGGAGTTCCAGGTCGAAACCGGGCAGCCGGTAGCGAAGATCGGCCGGTTCATCCAGGGGCGTCACTGTTTCCGGACCGCCCGGCTGCAGGTAGATGATGAAATCCTTTTCCCTGGCGAAGTCGCGCAGCCTCTTTTCATCCTCTGCACCGAGCGGATCGAGATTGCGGAAGATGAGTACGCAGCGCTCGTCGTCCATGGCCACCTCGATCTGGGGAATGCGTCCCGGCCGGGACAGGCCGCCGATCAGGTCGGAGAGGTCCATGAGCGCGTGACCGATCTTCGGGTGCAGCACCTCGCAGTGCTCCAGCGTGGCAATCAAGTTGGATCCCCGCTCGCGGAAACCAACCAGCACCCGTCCCTTCTTCGGGACATTTTTCACACCGAGCCGCGCCTTGCGCCGGTAACCCCAGGGTCTTTCGTTGAGCAGTGGCGGCAGCACCTCTTCGGGTTCCACCTTGCCAAGGTGAGTGAAGGCATCGAGCAGGATCTGCTGCTTGTACTCGATCTGCGCCTGCGCCTCTAAGTGCTGCAGCGAGCAGCCCCCGCAGAGGCCGAAATGTTCGCAGCCGGGCTCCACCCGGCGGGGACTGGGCTCGAGCACCTCCACCACCTCGCCCTCATCCCGGCTGCGCCGCCTGGCAGTGTAACGGAACCGCACCCGCTCGCCCGGCAGGGCGCCGTGGATGAAAGTCACCTTCTCGTCCACCCGGGCGACACCGCGACCGTCGTGGGAAAGGCTGTCGATGCTCGCCTCCACCGGTTCCTGCGGCAGCCGCTGCCTGCGCCTGCGACGCCCCATCAGCGCACCGGTTCCGGATCGAAGATGCCGGTGGAGAGATAGCGGTCGCCCCGGTCGCAGATAATGGCCACCAGGGTGGCGTTCTCCACCTGCCGGGAGAGCCTGAGCATGGCCGCCACGGCCCCCCCCGAGGAGATGCCGCAAAAGACTCCTTCCCGCGAAGCCAGCAGGCGGGCGGTCTCCTCCGCCTCTTCCTGGGAGACATCGATCTCCCGGTCCACCAGCGCCGGATCGAAAATGGCCGGCAGGTATTCCCTCGGCCAGCGGCGGATGCCCGGTATCTGCGCACCCTCCTCGGGCTGCACCCCGATGATCTGCACCCCAGCCTCCTGCTCCTTCAGGTAACGCCCGGTGCCCATGATGGTGCCCGTGGTTCCCATGGCACTGATGAAATGGGTGACCTGCCCCTGCGTGTCACGCCAAATCTCGGGCCCCGTGCCCCGGTAGTGGGCCAGGGCGTTGTCGGGATTGTCGAACTGGTTGAGCAGTTTCCCCAGGCCCTCCCGTTCCATGGCGATGGCCAGGTCGCGCGCGCCTTCCATGCCTTCCTCTTCGGAGACCAGCACCAGCTCGGCGCCATAGGCCGCCATGGCCGCCTTGCGCTCCATGCTCATGTTCTCCGGCATCACCAGTTTCATGTGATAACCGCGCAGCGCCGCCACCATGGCCAGCGCAATACCCGTGTTGCCGCTGGTGGCCTCGATGAGGGTGTCTCCAGGGCTGATCACGCCGCGCTTTTCCGCTTCGCGGATCATGCTTAGGGCGGCCCGGTCCTTGACCGAGCCGGCCGGGTTGTTGCCCTCGAGTTTTACCTGCAGCCGGTTGCCGGTCTCGCCCGGCAGACGCTGCAGGGCCACCAGCGGCGTGTTCCCGATGGTGTCTGCCAGTGTCATGACGTTCATTTCGGATTGCATCCCAGAAGAACAAGATGGTCTATTCTATCCCGAATGCCTTCCTGGGGCCCGGCCCGAAGCGTATGAGCTCTGCCATGAGACCGTTGGCGATTTCATGGAAAGGGTATTAGTATTGATCTCTCGAGCCCGCGCAGCTCCGCGGTCACGGGGGAGACCGCCAGGGGAAGGCCGTGCACAAGATTCGACAGAAGATACTGCTCATCACACTCATCCCCAGCATGTTCATGCTGGGCATTCTTTCGGCCTACCTGCTGCATACCCGGTCCCACGATCTCGAAGAGCAGTTCCGTGAGCGGGGCAATGCCGTGGCCAGGCAGCTGGCCGCCGCGGCCCTGAACGGCATCCTCAACAACCGCCAGGATATCCTTGAACTGCTCGGCCAGGAGGTCCTCAAGACTGATCCCGAAGTGCAGAAGATAAGGTTCACCAACCCTCACGGGCTGGTGCTTGCAGAGGCGGAGAATGCCTCGCGCCGTTACGACGCTCCTGGCCTCGACAATCATTTCGTCAGCCAGATCGCTCCCGCCTACGACGTCAAGGGGATCTACCAGTACGTACTGGAGCAGCCCGTGCACCCCAACAGCGAAGGGAAGATCCAGCTGGGGGAAGTGAGTATCTGGCTCGATCCGCGACAGCTCGTTGGAAAGCAGCAGGAGATCGTGGCCAACACGGTGGTGCTGGCATTGACCGGGCTTCTGGCCATCGCCCTGCTCTCGGTATTCCTCAGCCAGCGTATCGCTCATCCGCTCGAGGAACTGACGCAGGCGGCGCGGGAACTGCGCAAGGGCAAGCTCGACATCCGGGTCCCGCTGGACGAATCCGGTGAGGTCGGCGAACTGCAGAAAGCCTTCAACGAGATGGCACAGGAGATCAGTGCCGCCAGCGAAACCCTCCATGCGCAGATCGACCAGGCCACACAGGAATTGCAGGAGAGCATGGAGATCCTGGAAATCAAGAACGTGGAACTGGATCTCGCGAGAAAGAAGGCGCTGCAGGCAAACCGCGTGAAATCGGAATTCCTCGCCAGCATGAGCCACGAGATCCGCACCCCCATGAACGGCATTCTCGGCTTCACCAACCTGCTGCGCAGGACATCCCTGAACAAGGTTCAGCTCGAATACCTGGAAACCATCGAAACCTCTGCCGGCACCCTGCTGGCCATCATCAACGACATACTGGACCTGTCCAGGCTGGAAGCCGGCAAGCTCAACCTGGAACACGCTCCCTTTTCCCTCAGGCAGTGTATCGACGACACCGTCTCCCTGCTCGCCCCCATGGCCCACCAGAAACGGCTGGAGCTGGTCTCCTTCGTCTACGACGATGTTCCCGACCGGCTGCTCGGTGACCGCACGCGGATTGCCCAGATCGTCACCAACCTGGTGAACAATGCCATCAAGTTCACGCAGAAAGGGGAGGTCGTGCTGCGCATCAGCCTGGAAGAGGAGAAGGATCACAGCATCGGGCTGGCACTGACCGTTACGGATACCGGCATCGGTATCCCGGAGGAAGAACAGGAGCATATCTTCGACACCTTCGTCCAGGGGCAGGTGAGCCAGGACCATGCGGCTGGTGGTACCGGGCTCGGGCTCAGCATCTGCAGGCGCCTGGCCGAGTCCATGGATGGCGGCATCACCCTCTCCAGCAAGCCCGGAAAGGGTAGCACCTTCACCTGTATACTGCGCCTGGACAGGGACCTGGAGAGCCCCGAGGCGACAGCCGAAGAGCCACTCTTCAAGGGCCGCAGCGTCTGCCTCCTGGAACCCCATCCTGTCTCCAGGCAGGCCATCACCGGCGTGCTGGCCGGTTTGGGCATCGGCGTGAAGGCGCCGCAAACCCCACCAGATCTTTCCAGTATGGAGAACTGCGCAGGTGCCTCCTGTGACACCATGCTGATCTGCCTCGGTTCCACGCAACTCGAGGATCCCTTGCTTCAGGAGCGGGTGGCCAGGCAGCTTCTGGAGCCCGGCCCTCCCATTGGCCTGTTGCTGGGGAGTTCTTCCCAGGAACTCATGGACAGCTTCCTGGACAAGGGCGCGCTCTTCTGCCTGAGCAAGCCGGCAAGGCGCAGCGCACTCCGCCAGGGACTGGTGGAACTCTTCACGCCTCGAACGAAGAAGAAGGAAAAAAGTCTTCCGGCTCCCAGCGCAGCGGAGCCCGAGGTTTCCCGGGAACGCAGTAGCTGGCTGTCGGGCAAAAGGATCCTCATTGCCGACGACAACGCCATCAACCGCAAACTGGTGGAGATCCTGCTCACAGACCTGGGTGCAACGGTGCTGTCAGCATCCGATGGTCGCGCAGCGATCGACACCGCCAGCGCAGAATCGCTCGACCTGGTGATACTCGATATCCACATGCCGAACCTCAACGGCTTCGAGGCAGCAACAGCGATCCGCCAGCTTCCCGGACGGGAACGGCTTCCCATCGTCGCCATGACCGCCGATGCCATGTCGCGCAACCGGCAACAGATCGATCGAAGCGATTTCAGTGCCTATATTCTGAAGCCCATCAAGGAGCAGGAACTCCGTATGGTGCTCCGGGACACGCTTTTTGGGACGGAAGTGGTCCTTCACCCGGGGCTGAACGAGAGCAAGCCATTGGCGGCACCGCCGCCCGAACCGACCAGGGAGTCGCCACCCCTCAGGGACGAGGCCCAGGCACTGCGCATCACCGGTGGCTCGAAAAGCATTGCCGAGAATCTCTTTTCCCAGTTTCTCGATTCGCTCCCAACGGAGACGAAAACCATCGGCGAGCTGCTCGAAGCGGAGCAGTGGGCAGAGCTGTGGCAGGCGGTTCACCACCTGCAGGGTGCCGTGGCCGTTTGCGGTGTGCCCGCTTTCGCGGCAGCCCTGAAACAGCTGCAGTCCTGCGTAAGCGAAGAGGACCGCGAAGCCGCTGCGGAGGCCTACGAACGGATACTCGTGGAACAGCGCCGCCTGCTGAAGCTCAAGCCGCTGGAGAGCATTTCACTGCAGCATCACGCATGAGCTGCTTCATCTCCCGCACCGCTTCCCCCAGGCCGGAGAAAATGGCGCGTGCAACGATGGAGTGTCCGATGTTCAGTTCGTGTATCCCGGGAATGGCCGCGATCTCTGCCACGTTGTGGTAGTCGAGACCGTGCCCGGCATTGACCTGGAGACCCAGGGACTCGCCCGTAGCCACCGCCTGCTGGATGCGCAGCAGTTCTGCGTGCCGCTGCCCGGGGTCCACGGCATCGGCATAGTGGCCGGTGTGGATCTCCACCACCGGGGCTCCTGTGGCTGCAGCCGCTTCGAGTTGTTCCGCTTCGGCATCGATGAACAGCGAAACCCGGATGCCGGCCTCACCGAGTCGTCCGCAGACCTCTTTCAGGTGATCGAGGTTGGCGAGGACGTCCAGCCCCCCTTCGGTGGTCAGCTCTTCCCGCTTTTCGGGCACCAGGCAGCAGTCCTCCGGCTTCACCTGGCAGGCGATCTCCACCATTTCGCTGGTGGCCGCCATCTCCAGGTTCATGCGCGTCTGAAGCACCTCTTTGAGCATGTGGACGTCCCGGTCCTGGATGTGACGGCGGTCCTCGCGCAGGTGCAGGGTGATGCTATCGGCCCCCGACTGTTCGCACAGGAGCGCCGCCTGGAGGGGTTCGGGGTAACGCGTGCCCCGCGCCTGGCGGATGGTGGCCACGTGGTCGATGTTCACGCCGAGCAATATGCGGTCGTTCATGGAATTTTCCGTGGGCTGGCTTGATCTGGCTGCATTGTGCGGAACAACTCCCGGCTCTTCAAGGGCCGGTCCCCAAGGTAGATGGCAAGAATGGTGCGCATCAGGTGTCTCGCCTGCTGCTGATATTCTCCTGTCAGCGGCCGGTCTTCCGCCAGCGCGTGCAGGGTCTTTCCCGAATAACTGTTCTCCGCAGTGGCATCGGCCCGGTGAAAGCCGGATTCATGCTGAAACCGGTACCATCCTTCCTCACGGATGGGCGTGCCATCCTCTTCGTGGCGCAGATCCGGTGCATAGCCCAGTTCATCCAGCAGGCGAAGCTCGAACCGACGCAGCACCCTGTCCAGGGAATCTTCCTGCCGCAGGCCTGCCAGGACATCCCGGTAGTGCCGGAACAGACCGGGTGCGGGATCGTACCTGGGCAGGAGACGCGTGATCAGTTCGTTGACGTAGAAACCGCTGTAGAGCGCCTTGCCGCTCAGCCCGGCTACCCGTTCGACGACCTCGATCCTGGCAAGCGTCCGCACCAAGCCACGCCCCTTCCAGCAGGCCTGCAGGGGAACGAAGGGCTGCAGCGAAGCGCGACGCCTGCTCCTGAGAGAAGCAGCCCCGCGCGCCACCACCGGGATCCGTCCCTCCTCCTGGGTCAGCAGTTCCACCAGCAGGCTGGTATCACCATAGCGGCGCCGGTGCAGGACGAAGGCGGGGGTGAGCTCCTCCCCTGCCACCGGTGCTAATCCGTGTAACCCAGCTGTGCAAGGCTGGCCCGGTCGCTGGACCAGCTCTTCTTCACCTTTACCCACAGGCGCAGGAACACCTTTTTCTGGAAAAAGGACTCCAGCTCCCTGCGTGCCTCGGTAGCCGTCTCCTTCATGGCCTGTCCGCCCTTGCCCAGCAGAATCGCCTTCTGGTTGGGACGTTCCACCCAGATCACGGCGCTGATGCGGTAGATGTGGGGCCGTTCGTCGAACTCCTCGATCTCCACCGTCACCGCGTAGGGAAGCTCCTTGTGGTAGCGCCGGGTGATCTGTTCGCGGATGAGCTCAGCGGCGAAGAAGCGCTCGGGTCGGTCGGTGACCTGGTCCTCGGGATAGATGGGCTCGCCTTCGGGCAACCGCTTCAGGATCTCTCTTTCAAGGACCTCGCAGTTGTCCCCGGTACGGGCCGAAACGGGAATGACGTCGTGGATGCCGGTGCGCTGGCTCAGCTCGGCCAGGAGCGGCAACAGTCTTTCCCTGGGCTTGATGGTGTCGATCTTGTTCACCACCAGCAGGGTGGGCAGCCCGCTCTCCCGCACCCGCTCGAGCACCAGCGCATCCTCCTCGGTCCAGTGACCGGCATCCACCACGAACACCACCAAGTCCACGCCGGAGAGGGTGCTGGTGGCCGTGCGGTTGAGGTAGCGGCTCATGGCCTTGTTGCCACGCTTGTGGATGCCCGGCGTATCGATGTAGACGATCTGCCCCTCCTCGAGGGAGCTGATGCCGACGATACTGTGCCGCGTAGTCTGCGGCTTGTGCGAGGTGATGGCCAGCTTCTGCCCCAGGAGCCTGTTCAACAGGGTGGATTTGCCCACGTTGGGGCGTCCCACCAGCGCCACGTGTCCCGCGTGAAAGCTCATTGCGGCAATTCCCCGATCCGTTTCAGCATGGCGGCCGCGGCCTCCTGTTCCGCTTTTCTGCGACTGCTGCCGGTGCCCGTGGTCTCCAGCCCGAGGTCCTCCACCCGGCACTTGACGGTGAAGGACTGGTCGTGGGCGCTCCCTTCGAGGGAGATCACCTCGTAGGCGGGCAGTGCCAATGAGCGCGCCTGCAGCAGCTCCTGCAATCGCGTCTTGGAATCCTTGAGCTGGGTCTGTGGCGTAGTGGCTGCAATCTCCCTTTCCAGGAGTTTCCGCACCATGCGCCGTGCTTCCTCGATGCCGCTGTCCATGTAGACCGCCGCGATGATGGCCTCCACGGCATCAGAGAGTATGGAATCGCGATTCTGCCCGCCGCTGCGCAGTTCACCGGCGCCCAGGACGAGGTAATCCCCGAGATCGAGGCGCCGCGCCGCTGCTGCAAGGGTTTCCCGCTTCACCAGCTGGGCCCGGGCCCGGCTCAGCTCGCCCTCGGTGGCTCCAGGGTGCTGGCGAAACAGGTTTTCCGCCACCTCGAAGCCGAGAATGGCATCGCCAAGAAACTCGAGCCGCTCGTTGTTCCTGGAACCGGCGCTGCGATGGGTCAATGCCTGGCGCAGCCATTCCGGGTCCTTGAACCGGTAGCCGAGCTGCCGCTGCAACCTCTCCAGGTCCACCGTGGGCCCTACTTTACCTTCACCTCTTTGTGAAAGTGCATCACCACGTCCACGTTACCGGCCATGGGTTCCCTGACTTCGTAGTCCACGATCATCATAGTCCCCTCGCCCTGGCTGCGGTCGATTTTCAGCCCTTTCTTGGGAAAATCGTACACGCCATTGATGTCGATGCGGCGGTTGAAGATCTTTCTCAGTTCGCCGGGGGGCGCCTGCTTAAGGGTCGGATCCTGGGCAATGGACTCGAGTACCTGGACGATGCTGTAGTACTGAAGATAACTGGGAATCATCTTCATGCCCAGGAGTGCGAAGAAGAGCGCTACTGCGATCACGAATATCCAGCCGGTAATGCTCAGCCCACGCTGCCGTCTTGCCAGGAATTGCATCTCGATCTCCCCCTCAGTGAATGGTCTGTCCGATCCTGCTCCAGTCGAAGATGCCGGGCCGGTTCCAATCGATGCTCAACCATATCATAAAGGCCTTGCCCACCAAATTCGACTCGGGCACAAAACCCCAGCAACGGCTGTCGTTGCTGTTGTCCCGGTTGTCACCCATCATGAAATAGTGGCCTTCGGGCACCTGCACCTCGCCCCGCGCCAGCACCTGGCAACCGGGACCGAAATCCGGGGTCCTGGGATTGATCAGGATGGAGTGTTCCACTCCCTCGAGGTCCTCGATCAGTTCTAAGGCCCCGCGCATCCGCTCACCGGAGCCCACGGGCTCGTACCAGCCGACGGGTTTCTGCGGCATCAGCTCACCGTTCACGTAGAGCTTCTTGTCCCGGTAGGCGATGCGGTCGCCCGGCAGCCCTACCAGGCGCTTGATGTAGTCCACCTTGGGATCCTTGGGATACCGGAACACCACCACGTCACCCCGTTGCGGTTCGCCGACCTCGACGAACTTGGTCTTGGTCACCGGCATGCGCAGCCCGTAGCTGTACTTGTTCACGAGGATGAAATCACCCACCAGCAGGGTCGGCATCATGGAACCCGAGGGAATGCGGAAGGGCTCCACCACGAAGGCGCGCAGCAGCAACACGAACAGGAAGATGGGAAAGAAGGAGCGCGCATAGTCCACCAGCAGGGGCTCCTTCTTCTCCGCTTTGCCTTCTGCGGCCTGTGCAGCCCTTTCCGCTTCCTTTCCGGAAAACTTTTTCCAGACCAGGTAGCCGCCCCAGATCAGCCCCGAGAGCAACGTGGCGTAGGCCAGCGCGGGTTCTATACCGAAGGCCGAGAGAAGCCATACGAAGGTGCCGATGAATACGACGGTCAGAATCAGGTTCATGAAGGGAATTCCTGGTTGTTCGGGTTATTTTTCCTTGCCTACGCTGAGCACAGCGAGAAAGGCTTCCTGGGGGATCTCTACCTTACCCACCTGCTTCATGCGCTTCTTGCCCGCCTTCTGCTTCTCCAGCAGCTTGCGCTTGCGCGTGACGTCGCCGCCGTAACACTTGGCGGTGACGTTCTTGCGCAGCGCCTTCACCGTGGAGCGGGCGATGATCTTGCTGCCCAGCGCTGCCTGGATGGCCACCTCGAACATCTGCCGCGGGATGATCTCCTTCATCCGCTCGGTGAGTTCCCGACCACGGCTCTCGGCGTAGTCGCGGTGCACGATGAGCGACAGGGCATCCACCCGCTCGCCGTTGATGAGGATGTCCAGCTTCACCAGCGGCGCTGCCTGGAAGCGGTCGATCTCGTACTCGAAGGAGGCATAGCCCCGGCTCACTGACTTGAGGCGATCGAAGAAGTCCAGCACCACCTCGTTCATGGGTAGCTCGTAGGTAAGCTGCACCTGGCCACCCAGGTACTGCAGGTTCTTCTGCACGCCCCGTTTCTCGATGCACAGGTTGATGACGTTGCCCAGGTACTCTTGGGGCACCAGGATATGGGCGGTGATGATGGGCTCGCGGATCTCGGCGACCTGGTTCGGCGGCGGCAGGTCGGCCGGGTTGTCCACCATCACCACTTCACCGTCGGTCTTCTCCACTTCGTAGATGACCGTGGGCGCCGTGGTGATGAGGTCCAGGTCGTACTCTCGTTCCAGTCGCTCCTGCACGATCTCCATGTGCAGCATGCCGAGAAAGCCGCAGCGGAAACCGAAACCCAGCGCCTGGGAAGTCTCGGGCTCGAAGTGGAGCGCGGCGTCGTTGAGCCTGAGCTTCTGCAGCGCCTCGCGGAAATTCTCGTAGTCGTCCGAACTCACCGGGTAGAGACCGGCGAAGACCCGCGGCTGCATCTCCTTGAAGCCGGGCAGCTGCTCGGAAGCGGGGTTCTTCTCCAGGGTGATGGTGTCACCCACGGGCACCGCATCAATCTCCTTTATGCCGGCAATGAGGTATCCCACCTCACCGGTGTCCAGCAGGTCGCGGTCCTCTCGCTTGGGGGTGAAGACGCCCACCTTTTCCGCCTGCCAGGCCCGGCCGGTGGACATCACCTTGATCTTGTCACGCCGCCTGAGCCGGCCGTTGACCACGCGAACCAGCGAGATGACACCCACGTAGGGATCGAACCAGGAATCGATGATGAGCGCCTGCAGGGGTGCCTCCGGGTCGCCCTGTGGAGGAGGAACACGCTCCACCAGCGTCTCCAGCAGCTCCTCGATGCCTTCCCCGGTCTTGGCGCTGACGCGCAGCGCATCCTGGGCCTCGATACCGATGATCTCCTCGATCTGCTGGATCACCCGCTCCGGTTCGGCCGAGGGCAGGTCGATCTTGTTCAGCACCGGCACCACTTCCAGGCCCTGGTCGATGGCGGTGTAGCAGTTGGCCACGCTCTGGGCCTCGACGCCCTGGGCAGCATCCACCACCAGCAGCGCCCCCTCGCAGGCGGCCAGCGAGCGGGAGACCTCGTAGGAGAAGTCGACGTGACCCGGGGTGTCGATGAAATTGAGTTCGTAGGTCTCTCCGTCCTTCGACTTGAAGTTCAGGGTGACGCTCTGGGCCTTGATGGTGATGCCACGCTCGCGCTCGAGGTCCATGGAATCGAGCACCTGGTTGTCCATCTCGCGCTCGGTGAGACCACCACAGAGCTGGATGAAACGGTCTGCAATGGTGGATTTTCCGTGATCGATATGAGCGATGATGGAGAAGTTGCGTATGTGATCGAGTTTGGGCATCAGGCCTGTTGGCTAGGGAAAACGGCAACGCCGAATGATACTGGATTGACGGTCAATTCTCACCGTATTTATGGCAGGACGATGCCATCTAAAACTGCAAGTTATTGATAAAGCGGGGCGGGTGCCTGATCGGAAAACTTCGGAGGCATGGATGCCGACGTAGAGCCTACGATGCACAAGGACGTGCGAGTGCCGCGAGAGGCAGGATGCCGGAAGCTGCCATGGACGTGTTTACAGCGGTTTTCCGAGCAGGTGCCCGACCTGCCCAAGGTTGATGACATGGCCTTGGCGCGGGGCAGGCAGTGGATTCTAGCGGGAGGCCCGCAGGGCAACGAACACGGGGCCGCCCGGTTTCTGCACCAGAACTGCAACGTTCCTGCCCGCCTCGAGGACGGAAACCAGGCGCCGGTAGTCCTCCTCCCCCTGGACAGGATGGCCATCGATCCGGAGGATGGCGTCACCAGGCTCGATGCCGGCAGTTGCCGCGGCCCCCTTCCTTACCGAGCGCACGATCACACCCTGTCCCTCCGGGAGCTCCAGTGCCCTGCGTTCCTCGGCAGTGGGTGCGGCGACCACCAGGCCCAGGCGGTCACCCTTCGGCCTTGCTGCAGGCGCCTTTTTTTCCACGCCCGCCTCGCTCTCTTCCCGGGGCAGTTCGAGAATCTTCACTTGGAGCGTACGGGTCTTGCCGTTGCGCAGGATCTCCATGCTGACCGTATCACCCACCCTGGTGGAACCCACCAGCGGGGGCAGCTGGCTGGAATAGCGGATTTCGTTGCCATTGAAGCTCAACACGATATCGCCTACCTGCAGGCCGCTCTGTGCCGCGGGGGAGTCCGGGATCACCCTGGCCACGAGCGCACCCCTGGGGTGATCGAGGCCGAAGGACTGGGCGAGGTTCCGGTCCACATCCTGGATCAAGCGAGTCTTCGATCTCGTGAAAGATTTTGGGACATCCGAGTCCCCAAAATCGACTCGATCTTCGACAACTCATTGGTGCCCCGGCCGTCCTGGTCACCCGGCGTTCCGCCACAACATCGCAAGCTCGTTGCGGCTACACACCG
>QNZQ01000188.1 GCA_003972985.1 Gammaproteobacteria bacterium
GCTCTCATGGTCAACCTGCCTAAGGTGCTGGGTGGAGATCGCGGTGGCGCCATCAACTTCCTGGTGGGTACCGTGGGTTCCTACCTGCTGCAGCTGGAACTGAGTGCCATGCAGCAGGAAGGTCGCGGCGAGATCCTCTCCAATCCCCGCGTGATCACCTCCGACCAGAACAAGGCGATCATCAAGCAGGGTATCGAGATTCCCTATCAGCAGGCCACCTCCAGTGGGGCTACCAGCGTCTCCTTCAAGGAAGCCGTGCTGAAACTGGAGGTGACCCCCCATATCACTCCGGACGACAGGCTCATCATGGATCTGGTGGTGAGCAAGGACAATCCGGACTGGACCCGCGCAGTACTGGGCGTGCCTCCTCTGGAGAAACGTGAAGTGAACACCCGGGTGCTGGTGGACAACGGGGAAACCATCGTGCTGGGCGGTGTCTTCGAGCGTACCCGCAGCAAGTCCGAGGAGAAGATCCCCTTCTTCGGTGATATCCCGGTGGTGGGCTGGGCCTTCAAGCAGGAGTTCAAGGAGGACAAGAAGAAGGAGTTGCTCATCTTCATCACCCCCAAGATCATTAAGGACACACTTTCCGTCCGATAGCCAGCATGATCGGGAAGGCACGGGGCGCCGTAAGGTGTTCCGTGCCTTCTGCGTTCTGAAGTTCGTGGTTCAGGCTGCTATAATCCGCGTTTTTTCACAGGTGGTTGATACATGCTAAGACCCAGTCGAATCTTTCTGGTGGGCCCCATGGGCGCGGGCAAGACCACCATCGGCCGCCAGTTGGCCCAGTCCCTCGGGCTGGAGTTCGACGACACGGATCAGGAGATCCAGCGCCGCACCGGCGTGGACATTCCCACCATCTTCGAATACGAAGGTGAAGAGGGTTTCCGCCAGCGGGAGAAGAAGGCCATTGCCGAGATGGTGGAGCAGGACAACCTGGTCCTGGCCACCGGCGGCGGCGCAGTCACCCAGCCGGAGAACCGTCGGCTGCTGGCGGCGCGCGGCTATGTCATCTATCTGTCCTGCTCACCCGAGCAGCAGTTCGAGCGCACCTACAAGGACAAGAACCGCCCGCTGCTGCAGACCGAGGATCCGTTGCAGAAACTGAAGGAACTCAACGAAGAGCGGGATCCCCTCTACCGGGAGATCGCCGACCTGGTGGTCTCTACCGAGGGCCGCTCCGCCCAGGCGGTGGTCAAGGACGTTATCCGCCATTTCGAGGAGTCCTGATGGCGCGCACCTTTGCCACGCTCCGGGTGGAGCTGGGCGACCGCAGTTACCCCATTCACATCGGTCAGCAACTCATCGATGAAGGTGAGCTGATCCGGCCTTTTATCGGTGCCGGCCAGGTCATGATCGTGAGTAACGACGTGGTGGCCCCGCTCTACCTGGAGCGGCTCGAGCGATCACTGGAAGGCCTGCAGGTGAAGTCCGTGGTGCTGCCCGATGGCGAGCAGTACAAGAACCTGGAAACCTTGAACCTCATCTTCGATGCCCTGCTGGAGAACCGCTTCGACCGCGGCTGCACCCTGGTGGCCCTGGGTGGCGGTGTGGTGGGCGACATGACCGGTTTTGCCGCCGCCTGTTACCAGCGCGGCGTCGATTTCATCCAGGTGCCCACCACGCTGCTCTCCCAGGTGGACTCCTCCGTCGGCGGCAAGACCGGGGTAAACCACCCCTTGGGCAAGAACATGATCGGCGCCTTCTACCAGCCGCGTGCTGTGATCATCGACATCGACACCCTGAACACACTGCCCGACCGCGAGCTTTCCGCGGGTCTTGCGGAGGTGATCAAGTACGGTCTCATCGATGACCCCGAATTTTTCGCCTGGCTCGAGGCCAACATGGAGGCGCTGCGGAAGCGCCAGCCCGAGACGCTGGCCCATGCCATCGAGCGCTCCTGCGCCGACAAGGCGGCCATCGTGGCCGAGGACGAACGCGAGGCGGGCAGGCGCGCACTGCTCAATCTGGGCCACACCTTCGGGCATGCCATCGAGACCGGCATGGGCTACGGCGAGTGGCTCCACGGCGAGGCCGTGGGGGCGGGCATGTGCATGGCGGCGCGGCTGTCGCACCGGCTCGGCTGGATGTCCGCCGAAGAGGTGGCGCGCGTGGAGCGCCTAGTGAGCGCCGCCGGCCTGCCCACGGCTCCGCCGCCGCTGGGCGCCGACCGTTTCGAGGCGCTGATGGCGGTGGACAAGAAGGTCCAGGGCGGTCAGTTGCGGCTGGTGCTGCTCAAGGGCATCGGCCAGGCAGTGGTCACGTCCGATTTTTCCCGCGAGGCGCTGCGCGAGCTGCTGGAAGAGGAGGCTGGCCGGCCTTCCTAGCGAGTAACGCCCTGTTGGCTTTCAGGGGTGACGGCTCGTTCTGCCCAAGTTAGTGTGGAAGAACTCACCACAGAGCACACAGAGTTCACAGAGGGATGGATTTACAAGCCTGTTCCGGCGTGGACAGCAGCGGGGAATCGACGCTGCCGGTTGTCCGCCAGGATGTTGATTATGCACGGCCTTCGCCACTGAGAAACTCTGTGGGCTCTGTGTCCTCTGTGGTTATAAACCGATCTTCCATGATCAGGGGTGCTGCCAAGGACTCATGGAAGTTAGAACGGCACCCTAGTGAAGAGGGTGCCCGCTGTGGCGGCTGGATTCAGGAAAACGAATGCAGTATCCTACCGGGTTCCTTGCAGGCGCTAGCCGGTTTGCAGCGCTCCGATCCGGAATTCCCACGGTTGCAGCCGGCCTGCGACCCCAAAATCTGAGAAGAGGTTTGCGATGAGTTACGGTGCCTTGCCGCCGAAACAGGGTCTGTACGACCCGGCGAATGAGCACGACGCCTGTGGTGTCGGCTTCGTGGCCGACATCAAGGGCCGCAAGAGCCACGAGATCATCGAACAGGGGCTCACCATTCTCGAGCGGCTCACCCACCGTGGCGCCGTTGGTGCAGATCCCAAGGCGGGCGATGGCGCCGGTATCCTGCTGCAGCTGCCCGATGCCTTCCTGCGCAAGGCGGTATCCTTCGACCTGCCCGGTTCCGGTGACTATGCCGTGGGCATGCTCTTTCTGCCGCAGAACGGTGAGAGCCGGGGCGAGGCCGAAGCCCTCATCGAAACCATCGTCGCTGCCGAAGGGCAGAAGCTGTTGGGCTGGCGCGACGTGCCGGTGAACAACGCCGACCTGGGCGAGAGCGCCATCCCCACCGAGCCGGTGATCCGCCAGGTCTTCATCGGGCGCGGTGAAAACTGCGGCACCCAGGCGGCCTTCGAGCGCAAGCTCTTCGTCATCCGCAAGCAGGTCGAGAACCGGGTGCGGGAATCCCAGCTGGAAGGAAAGGAGAGCTTCTATTTCACCTCGCTCTCATCCCGTACCATCGTCTACAAGGGCATGCTGCTGGCGGCCCAGGTGGGCGACTACTATCCCGACCTCAAGGATCCCGAACTGGTGTCGGCACTGGCACTGGTGCACCAGCGCTTCTCCACCAACACCTTCCCCACCTGGGATCTGGCGCACCCCTTCCGCATGATCGCCCACAATGGCGAGATCAACACCTTGCGTGGCAACGTCAACTGGATGGCGGCGCGCCGTCACTCCATGGCTTCCGAGATCCTGGGCGAGGACCTGGAGAAGATCTGGCCCCTGATCCCCGAGGGACAGTCCGACTCGGCCTGCTTCGACAACGCCCTGGAACTGCTGGTGATGGGCGGCTATTCCATGGCCCACGCCATGATGCTGCTGATTCCCGAGGCCTGGAGCGGCAACGACCTCATGGATCCGAAACGGCGCGACTTCTACGAGTACCACGCCGCCCTCATGGAGCCCTGGGACGGTCCCGCCGCCGTGGCCTTCACCGATGGTCTGCAGATCGGTGCGACGCTAGACCGCAACGGCCTGCGCCCGGCGCGTTACCTGATAACCGACGACGGCCTGGTGGTGATGGCCTCGGAAATGGGCGTGCTGGATATTCCCGAGGAGAAGATCGTCAAGAAGTGGCGCCTGCAGCCGGGCAAGATGTTCCTCATCGACATGGAGCAGGGGCGCATCATCGACGATGCCGAGCTCAAGGCCGAGCTGGCCGGTGCCAGGCCCTACCGGGAATGGCTGGAGAGGACCCAGATCCGACTCGGCGAGCTGCCGCCCGCCGTGGGCACCATGGCGCCCGACGAGGAGGTGCTGCTGGATCGCCAACAGGCCTTCGGTTACACCCAGGAGGATCTGAAATTCCTGCTCACGCCCATGGTGGTCACCGGCCAGGAGGCCATCGGCTCCATGGGCGCCGACAATCCGCCGGCGGTGCTCTCGGGGCGCTCCAGGCACCTGAGCAACTATTTCAAGCAGAACTTCGCCCAGGTGACCAACCCGCCCATCGATCCCATCCGGGAAGAGATCGTCATGTCGCTGGTCTCGCTCATCGGTCCGCGGCCCAACCTGCTGGGGCTGGCCAGTGGCGGCGAGAACATGCGCCTGGAAGTGAAGCAGCCGGTGCTAACCAACGAGGACCTGGAGAAGATCCGCCAGATCGAGTACAGCTCCGACGGTGCCTTCCGCACCTGCACCCTGGACATCACCTATCCCGCTGCCGACGGGGCAGCCGGCATGGCGCCGGCACTGGAGAAGCTCTGCAGCGCTGCCGAACAGGCGGTGCTCGAGGGCTACAACATCCTTATTCTTTCCGACCGCCGCGTGGATGCCGACAACCTCGCCATCCCCGCCCTCCTGGCCACCTCGGCGGTGCACCATCACCTGATCCGCAAGGGGCTGCGTACCGAGTCCGGGCTGGTGGTGGAGACCGGTGCGGCGCTGGAAGTGCACCACTTCGCCACCCTGGCCGGCTACGGCGCCGAGGCGGTGAACCCCTACCTCGCCTTCGAGACCATCGAGGCCATGCTGCCGCGCCTGCCCGAGCCGCTGGAGTTCGCCGAAGCGCAGCAGCGTTATATCAAGGCGGTGGGCAAGGGGCTGTTCAAGGTGATGTCCAAGATGGGCATCTCCACCTACCAGTCCTATTGCGGCGCCCAGATCTTCGACGCCGTGGGCCTCTCTAGCGATTTCGTGGAACGGTACTTCACCGGCACCGCCACCACCATCGAGGGCATCGGCCTGGCCGAGGTCTCCGAGGAATCGGTGCGCTGGCACCGGGACGCCTACGGCGATGCCTTCATCTACCGCAGGCATCTCGACGTGGGCGGCGACTATGCCTGGCGGGTGCGCGGTGAGGATCACGTCTGGACGCCCGACACCGTCGCCAAGCTGCAGCACGCCGTGCGCGGCGACGACTTCGCCAGCTACGAGGAGTTCGCCCGTCACGTCAACGATCAGACCGAGCGGCTGCTCACCCTGCGCGGGCTGATGGAGTTCAAGTGGGCCGAGAAACCCATTCCACTGGAAGAGGTGGAGCCGGCCAGCGAGATCGTCAAGCGTTTCGCCACCGGGGCCATGTCCTTCGGCAGTATCTCCTACGAAGCCCACTCCACCCTGGCGCGGGCGATGAACGCCATCGGCGGCAAGTCCAACACCGGCGAGGGAGGCGAGGAGCCGGAGCGGTTCAACCCGCTGCCCGACGGCTCGCCCAACCCCGAGCGCTCCGCCATCAAGCAGGTGGCCTCGGGCCGTTTCGGCGTCACCAACGAGTACCTGGTGAACGCCGACGACATCCAGATCAAGATGGCCCAGGGCGCCAAGCCCGGCGAGGGCGGCCAGCTGCCCGGCCACAAGGTGAACAAACAGATCGCGCGGGTGCGTCACTCCACGCCCGGGGTGGGCCTCATCTCGCCGCCTCCGCACCACGACATCTACTCTATCGAGGACCTGGCCCAGCTGATCCACGACCTGAAGAACGTGAATCCCAAGGCGCGCATCTCGGTGAAGCTGGTTTCCGAGGTGGGTGTGGGCACGGTGGCGGCGGGGGTCTCCAAGGCCCACGCCGATCACGTGACCATCGCTGGCTACGACGGTGGCACCGGCGCCTCGCCCCTCACCTCCACCAAGCACGCCGGCTCCATGTGGGAGATCGGCCTGGCGGAGACCCACCAGACCCTGGTGCTCAACCGCCTGCGCTCGCGCATCTGCGTGCAGGTGGACGGCGGCATGCGCACCGGCCGCGACGTGGCCATCGGCGCCCTGCTGGGAGCCGATGAGTTCGGTTTCGCCACCGCGCCGCTCATCGCCGAGGGATGCATCATGATGCGCAAGTGCCACCTCAACACCTGCCCGGTGGGCGTGGCCACCCAGGATCCCGAGCTGCGCAAGCGCTTCATGGGCAAGCCCGAGCACGTGATCAACTATTTCTTCTTCGTCGCCGAGGAGCTGCGCCGCATCATGGCGAAGCTGGGTTTCCGCACGCTGAACGAGATGATCGGCCAGAGCGACCGCCTGGACATGCGCCGGGCGGTGGATCACTGGAAGGCGAAGGGGCTCGACTATTCGCGCATCCTGGCCAAACCCCAGGCGGCGCCGGGCGACGCGGTGTACAACGTGGATGAGCAGGATCACGGTCTGGATCAGGCGCTCGACAACGAGTTGATCCGCCAGGCCACACCGGCCCTGGAAAAGGGCGAGGCGGTGCAGATCGAGCTCGATATCCACAACTACAACCGCACCTTCGGCACCATGCTCTCCGGCCGGGTGGCGGAGAAACACGGCTTCGCCGGACTGCCCGACGATACCATCCACATCAAGGCAAGAGGCACCGCCGGCCAGTCCTTCGGTGCCTGGCTGGCGCGCGGGGTCACCCTGGAGCTGTCCGGCGAGGGCAACGACTACGTGGGCAAGGGACTCTCCGGCGGCCGCATCGTCATCTATCCTCCCGAGGAGAGCGCCATCGGCAAGGCGGAAGAGAACATCGTGGTGGGCAACACCGTGCTCTACGGCGCCATCGCCGGCGAATGTTACTTCCGCGGCGTGGCCGGCGAGCGCTTCTGCGTGCGCAACTCCGGCGCCACCGCGGTGGTGGAAGGCGTGGGCGACCACGGCTGCGAATACATGACCGGCGGTGTGGTGGTGGTGCTCGGCGATACCGGCCGCAACTTCGCGGCGGGCATGTCCGGGGGCATCGCCTACGTGCTCAATGGCGACGGCAACTTCGAGCAGCGTTGCAACATGGCGCAGGTGGAACTGGAGCCCGTCAAGGAAGAGGACGACGCCCTGGAGCGGCTGGAGCACCTCGGCGGCGATCTCGAGACCCATGGCCGGGTGGACGTGAGCCACGACATGACCCGCTACGATGCCATTCGCCTGAAACAGCTCATCGAGCAGCATCTGCACTACACCAACTCGGAGGTGGCGCGGCGGATTCTCGACGACTGGGAGGCGTACCTGCCGAAGTTCGTCAAGGTGATGCCGGTGGAATACCGCCGTGCGCTGCTGGAGATGCAGGCAGAACGGCAGGAGCAGCGCGCGGCAGGCTGAACCTGCGGGAAGGCGTTCCGCCGCGAATTGTGCGGATTCGTCCCGGTCACCGGTTTCTTGCGAGGAACCGTGACGGTCAGAGGCGGGATGGGCAGGCATCGCTTGGCCCCTCCCAACAGCTTATCGTCGGCCTGAAGGCCGACCCAAAGAAACGATCTGGTAACGAAAAATGGGCAAGCCAACAGGTTTTCTGGAGTATGAACGGATCGACCGCAGCTATGCGCCGGTGGCCGACCGCATTACCCATTACCACGAGTTCGTCATTCCCCTCACCGAGGAGCAGCTGCAGATCCAGGGCGCGCGCTGCATGGATTGCGGCATCCCCTTCTGCCACCAGGGCTGCCCGGTGAACAACATCATTCCCGACTGGAACGACCTCGTCTACCGGGACGACTGGCGCTCGGCCATGGACGTGCTCCACAGTACCAACAACTTCCCCGAGGTGACCGGCCGCATCTGCCCGGCGCCCTGCCAGGAATCCTGCACCCTCAACCTGCAGGACGTTCCCGTCACCATCAAGACCATCGAGTGCGCCATCGTGGACCGTGCCTGGGACGAGGGCTGGGTGAAACCGGTGATCCCGGAGCACCGCACCGGCAAGAAGGTGGCGGTGGTGGGCTCCGGTCCTGCCGGCATGGCCTGCGCCCAGCAACTCGCGCGGGTGGGCCACGAAGTGGTGCTGTTCGAGAAGGCGGACCGTATTGGCGGTCTGCTGCGCTACGGAATTCCCGACTTCAAGCTGGAGAAGCAGCTGCTGGACCGCCGCATCGCCCAGATGCGTGCCGAAGGGGTGGAGTTCCGCGTCAATACCCACGTGGGCGTGGAAGTGCCTTTCGATGAGCTGCGCGAGAGCTTCGATGCCGTGGTGTTGACGGGCGGCTCCGAGAAACCGCGGGACCTGCCGGTGCCGGGACGCGAGCTGGATGGTGTCCACTTCGCCATGGAGTTCCTCACCGCCAATTCGAAGGTGGTGCAGGGCGTGCCCGGTGCCGAGGCCCATCTCATCAGCGCCGAGGGCAAGGACGTGGTGGTGATCGGCGGTGGCGACACCGGCTCCGACTGCGTGGGCACCTCCAACCGCCACGGTGCCAAGTCGGTGACCCAGCTCGAACTCATGCCGAAACCCCCTGAAAAGGAGGTGAAGGAGATCACCTGGCCCGACTGGCCCAACAAGCTGCGCACCTCCACTTCCCAGGAAGAAGGGTGCGAGCGCATGTGGCAGGTGCTCACCAAAGCCTTCGTGGACGACGGCAATGGCCACGTGAAGGCACTGCGCTGCGTGCGCGTGGACTGGAAGAAGGACGATGCCGGCAACTGGCAGATGTCCGAAGTGGAAGGCAGCGAATTCGAGCTCAAGGCCGACTTGGTACTGCTGGCCATGGGCTTTCTGCACCCGGTCCACGAAGGCATGCTGGAGCAGGCCGGCGTGGAGCTGGACGGGCGCGGCAACGTCAAGGGCAGCACCGAGGGAGAGAAGGCCTACCATACCTCCGTGGAGGGGGTCTTCGCCGCCGGCGACATGCGCCGTGGCCAGTCCCTGGTGGTCTGGGCCATCCGCGAGGGGCGCCAGTGCGCGCGGGCGGTGGACGAATACCTGACGGGCCGGCAGATCCTGCCGCGCTGACGCGGCGGGGGTAGCCACACCCCACATGGGAAACTGCGTAGGGTGGATAAGCGCAGCGCATCCGCTACCGCATGGCCCATGCCCTGCAGTATGGGGCGAGCAAGCACAGGGATTGCCTGCTGCGCTACGCTTATCAGGCCTGCGAGATTGACGAGGGGTGCCGACAAATCGGCGTGGCTTGGCCTCAGTTTCCGGCGATGGTCATTCGTTCAATGAGCCAGGAGCCGGTGCGTACGCTGCCGGGAATATCGGTGTCGTTCCCAACCGCCACCAGCTGCCCGAACATCTCGCGCAGGTTGCCGGCGATGGTGATCTCTTCCACGGGGTACTGGAGGGTGCCGTCTTCCACCCAGAAGCCCGTGGCCCCGCGCGAGTAGTCGCCGGTCACCGGGTTGACGCCCTGGCCCATGAGCTCGGTGACGAGCAGCCCGCGATCCATCCTTTTCAGTAACGCTTCCAGGGAACCGCCGTTGGATTCGATGGCCAGGTTGCGCACGCCTCCGGCATTGCCCGTGGTGGTCATGCCGAGCTTGCAGGCGGAGTAGCTGTCGAGCACGTAGCTGCGCACGACTCCTTCGCGGATGAAATCCCTGGGATGGGTGGCCACGCCCTCGTTGTCGAAGGGCGCGCTGGCCAGGCCGCGCGGGATCAAGGGGGCCTCGTGGATCCGCACCCACTCGGGAAAGATCCTCTGCTCCAGCACGTCGGGGAGGAAGCTGGCCTGGCGGTACTGGGCGTGTCCGCGGATGGCTCCCACGAGGCTGCGCAACAATCCCGGGGCAACGTCGGCACGGAAGATCACCGGGGCTTCGCAGGTCCCCAGTTTTCGGCCGCCCAGCCGCGCCACGACACGCTTTGCCGCCTGCTCGCCGATGGCTGCCGGGCTGGCCAGCTCCTCGGCGGCACGCCGGGTGTCGTACCACCAGTCGCGCTGCATGCACTCGTCCTCCTGGGCCATCACCACGCAGCTGAGGCTGTGGCGGGTGGTGGGGTAGCCGCCGACGAAACCGTGGCTGTTGCCGTAGACGAAGCTCCCCTCCACCGTGTTGAGGGTGGCTCCTTCGGAGTTGGTGATGCGCAGGTCGAAATCCCTCGCCGCGGTTTCGCAGTCGCGGGCGATGCCGATGGCCTGCTCCGGGGAGATCTCCCAGGGGTGGTGCAGGTCGAGGTCGGGATAGTCGTGGGCCAGCAGTTCGGGATCGGCCAGCCCGGCACACTCGTCCTCGGAGGTATTGCGGGCGATGGTGCACGCCTTGGCCACGGTCTCTTTCAGCGCCTTGGGGTTGAGATCCGTGGTGCTGGCCGATCCCTTGCGTTTGCCGAAATAGACGGTGATGCCCAGCCCCTGGTCGCGGTTGTGTTCGATGGTCTCCACCTCGCCGAGGCGCACGGTAACCGACAGGCCGGCGCTTGCGGATACGGCCGCGTCGGCGGCACTGGCGCCGAGCCGCCTGGCTTCGGCGAGCAGATCGGCCACCATCTGTTCGAGCTGTTCGATGTTCTGGCTCACAGTGCGGTTCCTCCCACGGTGATCTCGTCCACCTTGAGCGTGGGCTGGCCCACCCCCACGGGCACGCTCTGACCGTCCTTGCCGCAGGTGCCGATACCGGGGTCCAGCTGCAGGTCGTTGCCCACCATGCTCACCCGCGTCATCACCTCGGGACCGTTGCCGATGAGGGTGGCGCCCTTTACCGGTGCGGTGACCCGGCCGTCTTCGATGAGATAGGCTTCGCTCAGCGAAAAGACGAATTTCCCGGAGGTGATGTCCACCTGGCCGCCGGAAAAGTTCACGGCGTAGAGCCCTTTCTTCACGGAGCGGATGATCTCCTCGGGATCCTGGTCGCCCGCGCGCAGGTAGGTGTTGGTCATGCGCGGCATGGGCAGGTGGGCATAGGATTCGCGGCGGCCGTTACCGGTGAGGGGGGCTTGCATGAGGCGGGCGTTGAAGCGGTCCTGCATGTAACCCTTGAGAACGCCGTTCTCGATGAGCACGGTCTCCCGGGTGGGGGTTCCTTCGTCGTCGATGGTGAGCGAGCCCCGGCGGCCTGGGATGGAGCCGTCGTCCACCACGGTGCACAGTTCCGAGGCCACCTTCTGGCCCACCCGGCCCGAGAAGGCGGAGGGCCCCTTGCGGTTGAAGTCGCCCTCCAGCCCATGTCCCACCGCTTCGTGGAGCAGGATGCCGGGCCAGCCCGGGCCGAGCACCACGGCCATGGCGCCGGCGGGAGTGTCGATGGCTTCGAGATTTACCAGCGCCTGGCGCACCGCCTCCCTGGCATAGCCGAGGGCACGTTCTTCCTTGAGGAAGAACTCCAGGCCGGTGCGGGAACCGCCGCCGCTGCCCGCCTGCTCGCGGCGGCCCCCCTCTTCCACGATCACCTGCACGCTGCAGCGCACCAGGGGGCGCACGTCGGAGGCGATGCGGCCCTCGTTGTCCATCACCAGCACGATGTCGTGGGCTGCCACCAGGGAGACGGTCACCTGCTTCACGCGCGGATCAGCGGCCCGGGCGGTGGCATCGATGCGCTTGAGCAGCGCAATCTTCTCCTCGTCGGGGAGCGTGTCGATGGGGTTGATGGGCGGGTAGAGGGGGGCAGGCACCTGTTGCGTGCCGACGGCGATACTGGCCGACTGGCCGGCGCGTGCGATGGCGCGGGCGCTGCCGGCCGCTTCCAGCAGGTTTTCCAGGTTGATGGCCTCTGTGTAAGCGAAACCGGTCTTCTCACCGCTGATGGCGCGCAGCCCGGCGCCCTGTTCGAGGTTGAAGTTGCCCTCCTTGACGATGCCGTCGTCCAGCACCCAGGATTCGAGCCGGCTGTACTGGAAGAAGAGGTCGGCGGCGTCCACGCTGGAGGTGGCCAGCGCTTCCATCACCTGTTTCAGGTGGTGTTCGTTGATGCCCGCGGGGGACAGGAGCGTCTCCTGCGCCAAGCTCAGGGTATCGGTCATGGATGCGGTTCCGGGTTACTTGCAGTGGATGCGGCGATGGTCGAGGCTGGGGAAGTTGTGCCGGGTGGCCTGCTGGAATTCAAGGTCGATGGTGGCCATTACAGGGCCATTGCCGCTGGTCTGTTCCGCCAGCTTAGTACCCCAGGGGTCCACGATCATGCTGTGTCCCCAGGTCTGGCGCCCGCTGATGTGGAAGCCGCCCTGGGCGGCGGCGAGCACGTAGCTCAGGTTCTCGATGGCGCGTGCACGCAGCAGCAGGTCCCAGTGCGCCTCTCCCGTCATGGCGGTGAAGGCTGCGGGGAGCACGATGATCTCCATGCCCTCGTCGAGCATGGCACGGTAGAGTTCCGGAAAGCGCAGGTCGTAACAGACGGAGAGGCCAAGCCGGCCAAAGGGGGAATCCAACACGCAGAACTTCTCTCCCGGTTCGATGGTTTCCGATTCCACGTACTGTTCGTCGGTCTCCAGCAGCTTGGCATCGAATAGGTGCATCTTGTCGTAGCGGGCCACCCGCTTGCCGCTGTCATCGAACACCAGGCAGGCGGCGCGCACCTTGTTCTCTGCTGCGGTGGCGATGGGAACCGTTCCCCCCACGAGCCATATACCCAGCTTCTGCGCCAGCTGAGAGAGAAAGAACTGGACTGGGCCGTCATGCTCCTGCTCTACCACGCTGAGCATGTCGCTGCAGCGGGCGCCCATGAAGGCGAAGTTTTCCGGCAGTACCACCAGGCGTGCCCCTTCACGGGCAGCGTGCTCCACCAGTTTTTCCGTTTCCAGCAGGTTGGCGTTGACGTTGGACCCCGAGGCCAGCTGTACGCAGGCCGCCTTGTGGTTTTTTTCTGTCATGATTCAACGACTTCTTCTGTGCGTCGGCAGAGGATAACATGGACCGTGACGAAGAAATGAGCAGAGGTCGTCAGGGATTGAGGATATCCTGCGTTTTCCTGGCCGGTTTCTTCCTTTTCAGCGGCTTCACTTCGGGCTCGTCCCAGGGACCGGTGATGCTGTAGGTGATACGCTGCATCTCTTCCAGCTTGCCTGCCAGCACCTGCTGGGCCAGCAGTACCACCAGCCCGGTGGTGGGCCCGCCGACGATGGCTCCGGCCACTGGCAGCGTGCTGTCGAAGCGGGGCGAGACGGTAACCACCTGGTCGTGCGTACGGCTGGCCAGGTTGGTGCTGCCGGCGATGCGGATGGTGCTGGAGGGTGCGCTGATCTCGAGGTCGTTGGTGTAGATGATCCCGTTGTCGAGCTGGAAGCTGCCCATGATGGTATCGAAGGCCAGCCCTTTTTCGTACACTTCCTTGAAGCCGAACTGCAGGCGCCGGCCGATGGCCCGCACGTTGAGCAGCCCCAGGATGCGCGCCGCCCCCGGCTTGATGTTGAGGAAGCGGCCGGCGGTCATGTCCAGCTGCAGGCGTCCCTGCAGTGAAGTGAGGTCGAACTGGTAGGGCGCGCCGGGCCAGCTCAGGTCGAAGCTGAAATAGGCCTTGCTGCCGTCGAGAAAGTCCATGAGCAGGGCATCCTTGAGAAAACGCCCCATGTCGGGCGTGTTGAGCGTGCCGTCGAGACGGGTGAAGCTGCCGTCATCGACCCGGATCCAGGCGCCCGAGGCTTCGACACTGGCGATGCCGCCGCTCAGGTCGAGCTTCTCGATGAGCTGCCCATTGGGGCCGTGCACCGTCTTCAGTCGGAGCTTGCCCAGTGCCGCCTTGTTGAACCAGAACTCCTTGCTGCGCAGATCGAGCGCGGCGATCTTCCTGGGGTCCACGGGCACGTTTTCCGAGGTGTCGGGCGGTTTGCGCGTTTTCTTGCCGGGTTCCGTGACCAGTTTCAGGTGGTCCAGGTTCAGCGAGAGCCTGCTGTCGTCGCGACGGGGGTCGTAATGGAATCTGCCGGCAATGGCGTCGCTCCTGATTTCCCCGCGCCAGGAGTGCGCGTTGCGCTCGAGATCCAGGGTCAGATCGGAGGCCAGCAGCGGGTAGACTTCGAGCCGGTCGGCCTGGACGCGGACCTTCTTCAGCGGGAGTGCCCCGTCCGTCCGTCCGGCCAGGCGGCCGAACCAGTTGACCCAGTGCCGCAGCTGCAGGTCGGACAGGCGCAGGCTCAGGTCGCTCTCCTCTCCCGGGCCTGCTGTCAGGGTCACATCCAGCTCGTCGCCCATGCGCAATGTGAAACGGCGCATGGCCTTGGTCACGGCAAGGGTGGCGTCGAGGGGGCGTTTTTCCGCCGCGCGCTTGCCCAGTGGAGGCGGGAGTTCCAACGCTAGCCCCTGGAGATCGGAGCGGATGCGCAGCCGGGTATCTTTCACCTTTTCATCTGCCTTGCCATTGGGGAGATCCAGCTCCAGGTGAACAGGGGTCGCACCCTCGGGTTTCAGAAGGGCGAATTCCGCGTGTTGCCGGATCAGGCCGGAAGCGGGAACGGTGCCCCGTGCGTCGATGCGTGTCGACTCCTCCCCGGGGATTATGCTGAATTCCACTTGGGCTCCCAGGGTCTGGCCAAGGAGCTTCCGGCTGCGAATGCCGCGATTGTCTATCTCTAGTTCACCCCGGAGGCGCGAAACGGTGAGTTTGTGCCGAGTGAGGGTGAGTGCGGCATTTTCGAGGCGGAGCTTGCCCTCGAACCGGTAGTTCCTGCTCTTGAAGGGGATGCGCAGCTTCACCTGCAGGCGGCCGTTGCCCTTTATGTCGATACCCTCCACGTGCTGCGCCAAGGTCGCCTTGAGCGGCGTTTCCCGCAGCAGCCTGAATTCATCGGTGAGCGGGCCATCCACCTGGCCGGTGATATCGAGATGGGTGAGGGGCTTGAGGGAAGGAATCCGGGCTACCACCCCCTTGACGGTGCTGTCATAGATCCTGGCGTGGTCGGCCTCGATGACCAGGCTGTTGTTGTGGAAGCGGACGCTGGCCTGCGTCTCCTCCAGCGGGGGCCACTGGTCGTGGTAGCGCAGTTTCAGGTCCTCGGCTTGAAACAGCACCTCGAAATGGCCGTCGTGGGTCTTGTGGAAGGGGAAGCTGGCGAGTGGTCCGTGGAGGATGAAGCTGCCGCTGGAGATGCGTCCCAGCACGATGGCCTCGTCGAGCCATTTCACCAGCTTCTTCTTCATGATGCCCACCGGGTAGTAGTTTCCCGCCCGGCTGCCGTTGCCGTCGTGGAAATCGGTCTGCATGTCGATGAATGGCCGCTGGCCGGATTTCTTGCGCAGCAGAATACGCGAGAAGGTTTGCAGGTCGGCATTGCCGGCATGCAGGTCATCGCTCTTCAGGGTCCATTCCTGCGGTGAAGTGCGGCGCCACTCGAGTTCTCCGGACAGGGTCTCGAGCTGGATGGGCGCGCGGAACAGTGGCCGCATGTCGATCCGTGCATTCGGGCTGTCCAGGGTGAGCTTCACGTGATCGGGTTCGGCAAAGAGCTCGCCCTGGAAGTTGCCGAGGCCGGGCAGCTTCTGCCACCGGGTCGTCTGCAACCCGGTGACGCTGGCCCGGGCCAGCCACTGGTCCGGATCCGGTCCCAGGGCGAGCCGGAGCCTTTCCAGTTGCCCCTGGGGGGCGATGCCACGCAAGGCTTCCCGTTGCGGCTCGGAAAGGGGCAGATAGTCGATGAGCGTCGTCATGCTCTCCAGGTCCAGGAAGGAGATGCCGATGAGCTTCTGCCGGCCGGTCACCAGCAGGGCCGCATCCAGGTCGGGCCAGCGGGGGGCATTACCGAGCCGAAGCGACAGGTCGGACAGCTGCAGGGTCCGTTCCTCTCCATGGGTCCGGTAGAGCATGTCACCTTCGAAGTCCTGGACAGCCAGGGAACGGTTGGCGGTGTCGTGCAGCTGGATCCCGTCGAAGCGGAACTGCAGCCGGGTGGATCGATGGCTGCCGTTTTCCCAGTGGCTCCAGGCCTGGAAATCGAAAACCAGGTCGTCGATCCGGTACCCTTCCGGAAGGTAGGGCTGCAGGGGTTCGCCGGTGCGCAGCTGCTTTCCCCTGGCCCAGAATCGGGCAGACCAGTGCTGCGTGGTGAGCTTGCCCTCGATGTCGCCACGGATCAGCAGGTCACGGTTGCGCGAGTGGATGCTGAGCTGCGCCCGGTTCCCCCGGGAGAGCAGCTGGAAGTCCAGGTGGGATTCCTCGAAGCGGGCGTTGCGCTTGTGGTCCAGCCACTCGATGGTGGCGTCGCGTACCAGCAGCAGCGCGGGCGGGTTCACCAAGCCGGTGGGTTTGATCAGGCCCACTACCCGCGTCTTTCCCAGGGCATCCCGCTCGACCCTGATCCGGGTGCCGGTCAACACCACCGAGACGGGCAGGTTGTCACGCCACCAGGGCAGCGCACGAAAGTTGACCGCAACCAGCACGTCGCCCAGGAGCAGGGCGTCGTTGACGCCACCCACGGCGAGCTGACGCACCCAGAGTCGCGGAGTGAAGCCTCTCCAGCTGGTTTCGATGGCGCCGATCTGGACCTGCGTGCCCAACACCCGCGAAGCCAGGTTCTCCACCTCTTCGCGGTGATGCTCGGCGTAGAAGGCCACGCCGAAGGAGAGGATCTTGGCCAGGACCGAGATCACCAGGAGCAGGAACAGCAGTCGCGCAGTGAGCCGGAACAGCCCCCTGAGCAGCAGGCCGATCAGGATCAAACCAGCACCACGTCGTACTGTTCCTGGGTGTAGAGGGACTCGGGCTGGAGCCGGATGGGCTTGCCGATGAACTGCTCCAGCTCGGCCAGCTCCTGGGACTCCTCGTCCAGCAGCCGGTCGATCACCTCGGGCGCCGCCAGCACCAGCAGCGAGCTGCTCTCGAACTGGCGCGCCTCGCGCAGGATCTCGCGGAAGATCTCGTAGCAGGTGGTCTCGGCGGTCTTGATGTAGCCGCGGCCGTTACAGGTGGGGCAGTTGTCGCACAGCACGTGCTCCAGGGATTCGCGGGTGCGCTTGCGCGTCATCTCCACCAACCCCAGGGAGGAGACCTCGCAGATGGTGGTGCGGGCGTGGTCCTTGGCCAGGTAGCGCTCCAGGGCGCGCATCACCTGGCGCTTGTGCTCCTCCTCGGCCATGTCGATGAAGTCGATGATGATGATGCCGCCGAGGTTGCGCAGCCGCAGCTGGCGGCAGATGGCCTGCACCGCCTCGAGGTTGGTCTTGAAGATGGTCTCTTCCAGGTTGTGGTGTCCCACGAAGCCGCCGGTGTTGACGTCGATGGTGGTCATGGCCTCGGTCTGGTCGATGATGAGGTGACCGCCGGACTTGAGGTCCACGCGCCGCGCCAGCGCCTTCTGGATCTCGTCCTCCACGTTGTAGAGGTCGAAGATGGGCCGCTCGCCCGGGTAGTACTCGATGCGCGAGGCGATGTCCCTGTTGTAGGTCTCGGCGAACTGCACCGCCTTCTCCCAGCTGGAGCGGGAGTCGATGCGAACCTTCTCCACCTCGGGACTGGCCAGGTCGCGCAGCGCGCGCAGGGTCAGCGGCAGATCCTCGTGGATCAGCTTGATGCCGCGGGTGGCCTTGGCCTTCTTCTGGATCGACTCCCAGAGCCGTTGCAGGAACAGCATGTCGGTGCGCAGCGCCTCCTCCTTGATGCCCTCCGCGGCGGTGCGGGCGATGAAGCCGCCCTTCATGCCGCACTCCTCCGAGACCTTCTTCAGGATGCCCTTGAGGCGCTGCCGCTCGCTCTCGTCCTCCACTTTCTGGGATATGCCCATGGTGGTGTTGTTGGGCATGTAGACCAGGTAGCGGGAGGGGATGGAGATGTTGGTGGTGAGGCGTGCGCCCTTGGTGCCCAGGGGATCCTTCACCACCTGCACCACGATGTGGGAGCCCTCCTTCACTAGCTGGGTGATGTCGGGAGTCTTGTCGCCGTTGCCGTTTCCGGTGCTGATGTCGGCGGCGTGGAGGAAGGCGGCGCGCGCCAGGCCAGCGTCCACGAAGGCGGCCTGCATGCCCGGCAGCACCCGGCACACCTTGCCCTTGTAGATGTTGCCCACCAGGCCGCGGCTGGCGGTGCGCTCGATGAGCACCTCCTGCACCACGCCGTTCTCGATGAGCGCGACGCGGGTCTCCGGAGGGGTCACGTTGACCAGGATTTCTTCACTCATGGCGATAGTTTACACGTCCAGCAGGGTGGCTTCCGCCAGCAATTGCCCGGTTTCGTACAGGGGCAGCCCCATGATTCCCGAGTAGCTGCCGGCGATGCGGCGGATGAAGAGCGCGGCGCGCCCCTGGACCGCGTAGCCGCCGGCCTTGTCGGCGGGCTCGCCGGTTTCCCAGTAGCGCCTGGCCTGTGCTTCGGAGAGGGTGTCGAAGGTGACCTCGCTGGTGCTCAGGCGGTAGGCGATGCCCTTCCCGGTGACCAGGGCCACGCCGCTCAGCACCTGGTGGGTGCGGCCGGACAATGCCAGCAACATCTCCACCGCGTGCTCCTCGTCACGGGGTTTGCCCAGGGGGCGGTCGTCCAGCACCACGGCGGTGTCGGCCGCCAGCACCGGCAGGTCCGGTCTGAGCTCCCGGGCACGCCGGGCCTTGGCCAGGGTCACCCGGCGCACGTAGGCCTCGGCCGCTTCGCCCGCCAGCGGCGTCTCGTCCACCTCCACGGGCATCACTTCGTGTTGAACGCCGATCTGATCCAGCAGTTCACGGCGGCGGGGCGAGCGCGAGGCGAGCAGGATCATGCGCGGTGATAGGGGTGGTTGCGCAGCAGGGACCAGGCGCGGTAGAGCGCTTCGGCCACCACCACCCGCACCAGGGGGTGGGGCAGGGTGAGCGGCGAGAGGGACCATTTCTGCTGCGCCGCCGCTGTACATTCGGGTGACAGCCCCTCGGGACCGCCCACCAGCAGGGCGACATCACGCCCGCTTTCCAGCCAGGAGGCCAGCTGGCCGGAGAGCTGCTCCGTGCTCCAGGGGCGGCCATCCACTTCCAGGGCCACCAGCTGGCTGCCCCGGGGAACGGCGGCGAGCATCTGCCGGCCCTCGTCGCGCAGGATGCGGGCGATATCGGGGTTCTTGCCGCGATGGCGGGTGGGGATCTCCACCAGCTCCAGCGTCACCTCGCCAGCCAGGCGCCGGGCGTACTCTTCGTACCCCTCCTTGACCCAGCGTGGCATCTTCTCTCCGACGGCGACGAGGCGGATTTTCATGGGAGGTTCCAAGTATGAAACTGGTGGGCATTATTCCATTCCTTCAGGCATTTGTCCGCCCGGAAGGAGCGCCGGCCAGGGCATCAGTTCGCCGGCAGGGGCAGCTTGCCCCGGTAAAGGAAATCGTCCAGGTGAAAACGGTGGATGGGCTTCCGTTCACGGGTCTTGAAGAGTACTTCTCCGGTGCTCAGCTCGCACCACCACGGCTCCAGGTTCGCAGGTTTTCGACTCGCCAGTGCCTGCGGCGTGAAGAGGCCGGCGCAGGTGCCGCCTTTCGGGTCGCGGGCCGAGGGGTATTCGAAGGCCTGCACGCCTGCCTCGCGCATGGTGCTGCCCAGTACCTGGGTGGCGCGGTAGTCGGCGGGGTGGGCAATGAGATTGCGGTGGACATCGCAGGGGGGTTCTTGCAGGCGGATTCCCTGCCCGGTGGCGTAGCGCACGGAAAAGAGGCTATGTTCCGACTGGATCCGGGGCGCGGGAGGCTCGCCCGCCATGGAATGCCAGAAGAGGAAGCGGTAATAGGCCGATTCGGCCAGGGTGGTGGTCACGCTCAGTCCGCCGTAGAAGATCCCCAGCTCGTGGGGCCTGCCGAAACGCGATCCCCAGCGCAGGGGCGGGTAGCGGAAGGGGGTTTTCAACAGGTAGTGCAGCTCCTCGCTACCCGGCAGGGAAGGGGGCTTGGAATCCTCCAGCAGCGATTCCAGCAGAGCCTGTTCGTCGAGGGTATCCACGAAGCTCATGGTGGCGGTCTCTTCCTGGCTCTCCACCAACCGCCAGAGCCTGCCGTCCACAGCCGTGACGAGGGCGGTTCCCCCGCACCCTTCCCACAGGCTCAAACCTTGCCCCGCATGGCATCGACGAAGGTGGCCAGCGCCACCAGGCCCTGGATGGTGCGAATCTGTTCCGCGGGGACTTCGCCGGTGAGGCGGTTGGGCGTGCGCATGAAGTGGCGCATCCAGGCTTCATCGCCGCCGGTGAGGGCATAGAGGGCGCGCGCAATGCGCACCAGCAGCAGCGCGAGCTCCCCTTGCTTGCTATGGAGGTCGAGGGAGCCCGAGCGCTTGAGCCGGCTCACCGCGGAGCGGTGTACCCCCAGTAACTGCCCCAGTTCGGCCTGGTTCAGGCCCAGCTGGGCCGCGGCCCGCAAGGTGGCCTTGGCGAGGACCGATTCAGGAGTGGCTCGGGGCAGTGGCTGTGCTTGCATTCCTGGCATCCTCCCAATGTTTCCATATGCACATTATAGGTTATATTTTTGCTAATTGCACAGATCATGCTGGACGCATCGTATGCCAGGGCTACGTCACCCTAACTTCAATGTCATTAACTTAAGCCTCACCGTGTTCTTCGATACTGCATCTGGAATCCGGGGACTCGGACTTTTTTCATGTCTCTCGGGAACTTGCGTCCTGGGCGCACGGCCACTACCGCATCGGCCATACGCTGCAATAACCGCCATGAGA
>QNZQ01000219.1 GCA_003972985.1 Gammaproteobacteria bacterium
GGACGATGACTTGCCCTTGGGGCATATCAACCTCCACATCGGCGACTCGCCAAGGTGCCTGAATACCCAATATCCGGGTGTATAGATCAATGTCTCTCATGCTGCCCTACGCTAAACTACCCACTCGATCAGGGGAAGAGCCGTTTTTTTATAAGGGTTGCAATGAATTCGACCCAAATACACTTCCGCCAGGGCAAACTGATTGCGCTTGCGACATTACCAAGGAGCCACTGGCTACTCCTAACCCAAATATTCCGCCGGGGCTTCCAGATCCATTACCTGATGACTACTGCGAGGCGAACCCCGACGTGGATGCTTGCGATCGCGTAGCAGCCTGTGAAGCCAAGGCTTTCACCACGCCAAAGGAAACCGAAAAACGCGGCATCTTCCAATACGACGAGGATATCTACGTCTACCATTCGAAAGGCAATGAGCAGTTGCGCGTCCAGGTCTGCACCCGGACTGAATGCGAATTCGACAGGGTACACCTGCGGATCAACAAGGGCGGCACCTCCATCGTGCTACTCGACGGACCCATAGAGCCGGGCCAGGTCATCGACATGGGTGCAGCCCAGCCTGGAGACTACTATTTCGTCTTCTCTCCAGAAGAGACGGGCGTCGACTCCGAGACGGGAGACCCTGAAGTGGAAGATCTGGTGGGACCCTACGATATCCTGCTCATGAGCACCAAGTTGAGTCCAACTGGCGGCACGGTTCCGACATCGAGCAAGCCCCCGCAAAAACCCAAGAAACCCACTTCCACAAAAAAGAAACCGGACGACTCGAACACGAATTTCGGTTCCAATGGAACCAGTAATCTCCCATTCTCTGGGCTACTGGAGAAGTTTGGCGACTGAATCAACAGTCTTTGGCTCTGACTAAGAAAAGGGTGGCTTACCGGCCACCCTTTTCTTTTGATGAATTTCGAGTAAATTCAGCGTCCTCCGCACCCCTCGGGTAGCTCCACCGGCTGTCCCGACGATTCTCCCCAGCTGTAGAGCTCCGTAGCCGCCGGATCACACTGGGTGCAGCTGGTGCCGCAGGAAGCCGTGGCACGGGTTCGCTGCACCTTGCCCTTGCGGATCCAGATCTCCAGCATCTGCCGGGCTACCTCGGGGCTGATGTCGAAGTGGAGCGCGATGTCCGAGAGGGTCGCCTGGCCGCGCTGCTGCAGGTAGTCGCGTACCGCCGCCAGCATCAGGCCTTCCCCTGCACGGGCACCGGTGACTTGGCCAGCGGCTCGCGCCCGGCCCACCAGCGCAGGCCGGCGATGATCAGCACCACGTATCCCAGCAGCACCAGGATCAGAACCAGCGAGCTGGCGCTGTGCTGGCCGAAGGTGGCCGCCTGGTAGTAGATGCTGGCGGTGACATAGGCGACGCTGGTGGTCCAGAAGGCGACGAAGGCGGCCCAGGCACCCCCCGCCTCGCGCTTGATGGCACCGATGGTGGCCACGCAGGGAAAGTAGAGCAGCACGAAGAGCAGGTAGGCAAAGGCGCCCACCTGACCGTCGAAGCGGGCGGCCATGGCACCAAAGACGTCCATGCTCACCTCCTGTTCGGCGGCCACCTCGGCAACGTCCTCGATGTCCGCCGCGCCCAGGCCCAGCGGATCGGTGACCAGCTCCGCAACGCCGGTCAAGTTCTCCGGCACCGTGGCGGCCGCGGCCTTCAGTTCCTCCCAGAGGCTGAAGGTCGCCTCCTCGCCCGCACCGCCCGAGGCCTCTGCCGCCAACCGGGTATAGAGGGTGTCCAGGGTGCCCACCACCACCTCTTTGGCCAGCACGCCGGAGACGATGCCCACCACCGCAGGCCAGTTGTCCTCGTGGATGCCCATGGGCTCGAAGACCGGCACCAGGGCCTGGCTGGTGGCGCTGAGCACCGAGTTTTCCGAGTCCTCGTGGCCGAAGGAGCCGTCGGTGCCGATGGAGTTGAGCACGTTGAGCACCAGCACCATCACCACGATCACCTTGCCCGCCTCGCGCACGAAGAGCCGCACCCGGTCCCAGGTGCGCAGCAGCATTCCCTTGAGGGTGGGCAGGTGGTAGGGCGGCAGCTCCATCATGAAGCCGGCGCTTTCGCCCCGCAGCAGGGTGCGCTTCATCACCAGCCCCGTGAGCACCGCCACCAGGATACCGATGAGATAGAGCGCGAACACCAGGTTCTGTCCGTTGGCCGGAAAGAAGGCCGCGGCGAAGAGCACGTACACCGGCAGCCGCGCGCCGCAGGACATGAAGGGATTCATGAGAATGGTGAGCTTGCGCTCGCGCACGTTCTCCAGCGTTCGGGTGGCCATGATCGCCGGCACGTTGCAGCCGAAGCCGACGATGAGCGGAACGAAGGCCTTGCCGGGCAGGCCGATGGAACGCATGAAACGATCCATGACAAAGGCCGCCCGCGCCATGTAGCCCGAGTCCTCCAGCGCCGAGAGAAAGAGGTAGAGAGCGGCGATGATGGGAATGAAGGTGGAGACCACCTGGATGCCGCCGCCGATGCCGTCGGCCAGGATCACGCGCAGCCAGTGGGGGGCTCCCCAGTGGGTGAGCAACTCACCGAACCCGTCCACCACGAAGGCGCCGGCCACCCCGTCGAAGAAATCGACGAAGGCGCCACCGATGTTGATGGTGAACATGAACATCAGGTACATGAGGAAGAGGAAAATGGGAATGCCCAGCCAGCGGCTCAGCACCACCCGGTCGATGCGGTCCGAGAGGGTGTGGCCCAGCTTGCCACGCTCGCGGACCACCGACTGGGCCAGGGCATGGGCATGACTGAAGCGGCTGTCGCTGATGAAGATGTCGGCCTCTTCGCCACTGCGATCCTCGATCACCTTGCGCCAGTGCCGGATACGTTCGAGGAGATGCAGATCGGGGTCGGGCGGCAAATTGTCGTCGGACTCGAGCATCTTCAGCGCCAGCCAGTGGCGGTTGGCGGCGTTGTCCTCGTCCAGGTACTCCTCCAGGTCGGCGATGGCCTGCTCCACCACCTCGTCGTGCGCCAGCGGGAAACCGCCGCACTCCACGCCGGTGGCCACCGCCAGCATGCGCGCCTTGAGTTCCAGGGTTCCCTCGCCGGTGGTGGCCACGATGGGCACCACCGGGCAGCCCAGTTCCTGGGAGAACTTCTGCACGTCGATGTCGATACCGCGCTTGCGCGCCACGTCCATCATGTTCAGGGCGATGACCATGGGCACACCCATCTCCAGCAGCTGCACGGTCAGGTAGAGATTGCGCTCCAGGTTGGCGGCATCCACCACGTTGATGATGAGGTCGGCCTCGCGGGAGAGCAGGTAGTCGCGGGTGATCTGCTCGTCGAGGGAGGCTGCGTCTAGCGAGTAGATGCCGGGCAGGTCGATGAGCCACACCCGGTACTGCTCCAGCTCGAACTGCCCCTCCTTGCGGTCCACGGTGACGCCGGGCCAGTTGCCGGTCTTCTGGCGGATGCCGGTGAAGGTGTTGAACAGCGCCGACTTGCCGCAGTTGGGGTTGCCCGCGATGGCGATGGTAAGGTCGTGACCCTCGATGAGGGGCCGGGCATTGTCGCAGCACCCGGCCATCAGCCCAGCTCCTCGATCACCACCCGGTCGGCGATGTCGTGGCCCAGCGCCAGGCGGTTGCCACCGCGCCCCACGATGACGTCGCCCTTGCGGCTGTGCAGCACCTCCACCTCGTTGCCGACGGTGAGTCCCAGGGCCAGCAGACGGCGCGACAGCACCCGGTCGCCACGGATGGAGACCAGCCTGACGCGATGGCCCGGCGAGACCTGTGCAAGGGTACGGGATTGCATGATACTTTCGATTTAATGAGAATAATTCTCAATTATTTCATATCCGAAGAAAAATTGCATCCAACACCTTCGGTAGCTCAGGGCCACCTCATTGTTACTCTTGATTAGCACCCATGTTCAGCCGCAAGTACAACCGAGAGAAGACGACCAGGTGAACACTCCCAGCTACGTGGCCTTCGGCGTTTCACCCCCACCCATGCCCTTCCCCTGGAAGGGGGAGGGTTGGGGAGGGGGTAGAATGTACACAGCTGAACATCGGTGCCAATCAGGTTGTTACTTGGGCAGGGCGGGCACTTGCTCATCAACAAAATGGCGTCTTTATAAATGGCATCGTCCTGTTCGGCAGCCTCGCTCAGGAAGGCTGCGTCCTGACGAAGGTCCACTGCTTCTCGTCCGAATCCCCTGCCGAATAGCGGTAGCCTTCCCAGTCGAACCCCTTCAGGGCCTCGGATTCCTCGAGGCGGTTGCGGACGATGTAGTCGGCCATCATGCCCCGGGCACGCTTGGCGAAGACGGCGATCACCCGTGCCTTGCCGTTCTTCACCTCCTTGAAGTTGATCTGCAGCAATCTTCCGGTGAGCAGCTTCGGCTTCACCGCCTTGAAATACTCGTTGGAGGCCAGGTTCACCAGGGTGGGCTCCTGCTGTTTTTCCAACTCCTGGTTGAGACAGCGGGTGATGCGCTCGCCCCAGAACAGGTAGAGGTTGTCGCCGCGGGGATTCTTCAGGCGGGTCTTCATCTCCAGCCGGTAGGGCTGGATCAGGTCCAGGGGACGCAAGCAGCCATACAGACCCGAGAGGATGCGCAGGTGGTCCTGGGCGAAGGCCAGCCCCTTCTTTCCGTACTCCTCCACCGGGATGCCCCGGTAGACATCCCCCTTGAAGGCGAACAGCGCCGGCCGGGCATTTCGCGGGGTGAAGGGCAGGCTGAAACTGCGGTAGCGCTCCACGTTGAGCCGGGCGATGTTGTCGCTCACGGCCATCAGTTCGCGGATCTGCTCCGGGCTGTAGCCGCGCAGTTCCCCGATAAGCAGCCGGGAATCCTCCAGCATGGCGGGCACGGTGGCAGCCACGTCAGGAACGGGCGATTCGAAGTCCTGCCCCTTGGAGGGCGAAAGGATGATGATCATCCGGTTCTTACTCCACTCGAGTTCAACTCGCAGTTCAGGAACTTGGCGTCGCTACAGGGCAATTCCAACCCGCTTGCTTTCATTCCGCTCCCCAGTGGGGCGTTGCGATACCCTCACCGAGATCCGCCCAGATCAGGCGCCGCCGTACCTCCAACAGTTTTTCGACCAGTTCCGGCTCGGCCTTTTCGTAGGCCTCGGCATCGGGAACCCGTTTCACGACCACCCCCAGCAGCTCGGTGATGGCGTTGCCGATGGAGTTCTGGCTGATGGTGACGATGAGCCTGCCCTGGTCGTTGCGGTAGATGAGCTGCTTGAAAGCCGGTTGCCAGCGCACCGCGTTGGCGTACTGGGGATCGGTGATACAGCGGTCGCGCACCATTTTGGCCGTGGCCAGGAACTCGTTGTTGAACAGCAGCTTGCGCTCGATCTGATCGGGGAACCAGGCATCCTTGGGCATGGGGGCGTTGCGCGTGGAGACCTGCGTGAAAAAGGTGCGGTAGAAGTCGATGAACCCCTTGAGGATGAGATCGTATTCACGCCAGAAACAGATGTCCTTGAGGCGCTCCGCGCCCCCCTGGATCTCCCAGCTGGGCAGGCCCTGGGGATAGCCCGTCAGGCCGATGGTGGAGCTGCCCTCATCGGCCAGCTGGAGGATATCGAGATCCAGATCCTCGAAGAAGTTGCGATAGACATCGCGCATGTGTTTCTGAAACAGGCTGTGCTGCCCGCCGTCGGTGAGATTGGGATTGTTCCTGTCCGCCAGTTCGGCATCACGCAGCTGCTGCATGTCGAAGGCGATGAAATGGTTGTGCAGCATGCGGATGCTCGGTACGCCGGGAGAGGTCAGGGGCCAGGTGGCGTCCAGGCTGGCCTCTCCGGCCAGGATAAGGGCCTGTTCCGGGTCGGGAAACCGTTCCAGCATGTAGTCGATGATGATCTGGTTCATGCGGTTCCAGACGTGCTTGACGTCCTCCGGAACCTGGGTGCGACGCACCGGGCGCCCCAGGGGGTTGAGGATGCACTTGGAGGTGTTGTAGATGATGGAGGTGTCGAACAGGTTGCTGTGTCCCAGGGCCTTGCGGTAGAGCAGCAGGTTTTCCGGGTTGCGCAACAGCCCGTTGTTGTTTTCCAGGTCGCTCAGGTTCTCGGTGCTGTTGAAGAACTCGTTGGGCGCCATGCCTTCTGGCACGTCCAGGGGAATGGGGCGGAATGGCGTGGTGATCTCTCTTGGGCCGGTTTGCATGATGCGCAGTCCTACTGTTACAGCAACAAAAAGAACATTCTGACCCATCCGCACGGTGGGCGGTAATCTGCCCTTTGTATTTGCGCATAGGAGAAATCGATGAAAATCCGAACTCGCTGAAGCGGCAGCTTTCCCTGGCCGAGCGCAGCGGGTCTTTCTGGAACCATGGAATTCCGAAGCCCTGTGTCAGTATTTTTTACACAATTCACTCCGGATGCGCGGGCGGTTTTTCCAAGAAACTGCTTTTCCGGCAATTTATCCGAAAGGCTCGATATTTGCATACCCTTTCGTGTTATGCATATCTTCAGACTCCTTGGACTGATTAGCCTGACCCTGCTCACAGAGGTAGGGATGTTGTCCCATGCCGTGGCTGCCGATGACCGGGAATCCTACCTGCAGCTTGCCGCCAGTTACGAAAACGGCCGCGGTGTGAAGAAGGACTACCGGGAGGCCTTCCGCCTCTACTGCCTCGCAGCACGCAATGGCGAGGAGGAGGCCTACTATTCGCTGGGCTGGATGTACTTCAACGGGCGGGGCGTTCCAAGGGACATGACACTTGCCGCCGGCTGGTTCAGCAAGGGAGCCGATGCGGGCGACCGCACCGCCGCCAACATTCTGAAGAAGCTGGGCAACGTGGAGCCGCGCGAAGACCTCTCCTGCCCGCCACTGCTGGCCGGAAAGTCCTCCGACCGGGAGCTGATCGAGCGCTGGGTCCACCTGCTGGCGCCGGAATACCAGCTCGATCCAGAGCTGGTGCTTGCGGTCATCACCGCCGAGTCCAATTTCAATCCGAAGGCCCGCTCACCCAAGGGCGCATTGGGGCTGATGCAGCTGATCCCGGAGACTGCAAAGCGCTTTGGCGTGAAGGATCCCCTGGATCCCCTGCAGAACCTGCGCGGCGGCATGGCCTACCTGCGCTGGCTGCTGGACTACTTCGACAGCAACGTTGCCCTGGCCCTGGCCGGCTACAACGCCGGTGAAAAGGCGGTGGACCGCCACAAGGGCATCCCCCCCTACCGGGAGACCCGCAACTACGTGAGGCGCATCACCCGCAATCTGAAGAAGACCTCGGCCGTTTCCACTGGCGTGCGGTTGCGGGGCTCCTGATTCTACGGATGGGTTGGCTGGCCCCGTAGGTTGGGCAAAACGAAGTGTGCCCAACATAGAAACCAACTGCTCAGGCCTGCTGCTTCTTCAGGTGGATCATCAGCAGCGACACTGCCGCCGGCGTGACGCCGGGGATGCGCCCGGCCTGGCCGAGGGTCTGCGGACGGTAGCGCATGAGCTTTTCGCGCACTTCCGATGAGAGCCCCTTCACCTGAGCGTAGTCCAGGCTCTCCGGCAGCTTCACCGCCTCGGCGCGGCGCGCCTGTTCCACCTCGTCCTGCTGGCGCTGGATGTAACCGGCATACTTGGCCTGGATCTCCACCTGCTCGGCCACCTGCGGGTTCTCCACCCCGGGCCCCAGCCCCGGAAGGGAGACCAGTTGCGCGTAGCTCACCTCGGGACGGGTGAGCAGCTCGCTGGCCCGGGTCTCGCGGCGCAGGGGACCGCCCAGTAGCGCCTGCTCCGCCTGCTCGTCCAGGTCACTGGGACGCACGATGAGGTCGCGCAGCCGCTGCTGCTCCCGCTCGATGGCCTCGCGCTTCTCGCAGAAGGCGCGCCAGCGAACGTCGTCCACCAGCCCCAGCTGACGTCCCTTTTCGGTGAGGCGCAGGTCGGCATTGTCCTCGCGCAGCAGCAGCCGGTGCTCGGCGCGCGAGGTGAACATGCGGTAGGGCTCCGAGGTGCCGCGGGTGATGAGATCGTCCACCAGCACGCCCAGATAGGCCTGGTCGCGGCGCGGCCACCAGGCCTCCTCGCCGCGCGTCTTCAGCACCGCGTTCAGGCCCGCCAGCAGCCCCTGGGCAGCGGCCTCCTCGTAGCCGGTGGTGCCGTTGATCTGGCCGGCGAAGAAGAGGTTCTCCACGTGCCTAGTCTCCAGCGAATGCCCAAGGTCGCGGGGATCGAAAAAGTCGTACTCGATGGCATATCCGGGACGGGTGATGCGCGCATCCTCGAAGCCGCGCATGGAGCGCACCAGTTCCCACTGCACGTCGAAGGGCAGGGAGGTGGAGATGCCGTTGGGGTAGAGCTCGTTGCTGGTGAGCCCCTCGGGTTCGATGAAGATCTGGTGGGAGTCGCGCTCGGCGAAGCGCACCACCTTGTCCTCGATGGAGGGGCAGTAGCGCGGCCCCACCCCCTCGATGACCCCGGCGTACATGGGCGAGCGCGACAGGCCGCCGCGGATGATCTCGTGGGTACGCGCATTAGTGCGCGTGATGTGACAGCTCACCTGCCGCGGATGCTCCTCCGGCCGCCCCAGGAAGGAGAACACCGGCACCGGATCGTCCCCCGACTGCTCTTCCAGCAGCGAGAAATCCACGCTGCACCGGTCGATGCGCGGCGGGGTGCCGGTCTTGAGCCGCTCCACGCGGAAGGGCAGCTCGCGCAGCCGCCGCGCCAGCGCATTGGCAGGCGGATCGCCGGCGCGGCCACCCTGGTAGTTCTCCAGGCCGATGTGAATGCGCCCGCCGAGAAAGGTGCCCACGGTGAGCACCACCGCTTCGGCACGGAATTTCAACCCCATCTGGGTGACCACGCCGGTGACCCGGTCGCCCTCCACCATGAGATCCTCCACCGCCTGCTGGAAGATATCGAGGTTTTCCTGGTTCTCCAGCGCCTGGCGCACCACCGAGCGGTAGAGCTGGCGGTCGGCCTGGGCGCGGGTGGCACGTACCGCCGGCCCCTTGCGCGAGTTGAGAATGCGGAAATGGATACCCGCCCGGTCGGCCGCACGGGCCATGAGCCCGCCCAGGGCGTCCACCTCCTTCACCAGGTGCCCCTTGCCGATGCCGCCGATGGCCGGGTTGCAGCTCATGGCCCCCAGGGTGTCGATGTTGTGGGTGAGCAGCAGGGTGCGCGCGCCCATGCGCGCCGCCGCGAGAGCCGCTTCGGTGCCGGCGTGGCCGCCGCCGACGACGATGACCTGGTATTCGAGGGGGTGATGCATGTCGCTATTCTAACCGCTTTGCTTTGTTATGATGACGCACTGATTTTCATGGAGTTTCATCCTTTTATGGACGCCGCCGTACTGCCGCTGCAGGAGGATCCGCGGCTGGAAGCGCTCTTCCGGCAGGCCGGCAACATCATCCTCGGCAAGCCCCGGATCCTGCGCCTGGCCATGGCCTGCCTGCTCAGCCGGGGACACCTGCTCATCGAGGACCTGCCGGGCATGGGCAAGACCACCCTCGCCCATCTCCTGGCCACCCTCCTCGGCCTGGACTACCAGCGCATCCAGTTCACCAGCGACCTGCTGCCCGCGGACGTCATCGGGGTGTCGGTCTACGACCGCGCATCGGAACGCTTCCACTTCCATCCCGGTCCCATCTTCGCCCAGCTGATCCTGGCCGACGAGATCAACCGCGCCACGCCCAAGACCCAGAGCGCACTGCTCGAAGCCATGGAGGAGCGCCAGGTCACCGCCGAGGGCGAGACCCGCCCCCGGCCCGATCCCTTCTTCGTCATCGCCACGCAGAACCCGGCGCACCAGGTGGGCACCTTTCCTCTGCCCGAATCCCAGCTCGACCGCTTTCTCATGCGCATCAGCCTCGGCTACCCGGAAGCGGAGATGGAGCGCCTGCTGCTCAAGGGCATGGGCGGACGGGAGACCCTGCACAAGCTCAGGCCCGTGGCCACCACGGCGGACCTGCAGCGCTGGCAGCGCCAAGCCGCTTCTGTTCCCGTCTCCGAGGCGCTGCTCGACTACGTGCAGGCGCTGGTCGGCGAAAGCCGCGCCCGCGCGGGTACCACGGGACTCTCGCCACGCGCCGGGCTGGCACTGCTCTCGGCAGCGCGCAGCTGGGCCTGGCTGGGCAACCGCCGCCAGGTGCTTCCCGAGGACGTGCAGGCAGTCTGGCCCGCGGTGGCCGCCCACCGCCTGGGGAGCGAAGGCGGATCCCAGGCCGCGGAAATCCTGCGCAAGGTCGCCATCCCCTGAACCATTCCGGCCTGGCGCGCATGAACCTGGAAAAACTGGTTCGAATCACCCGGCCGGACCGCAGCGGCAGGATCCGCATCACCGGCCGCAAGATCTACATCCTGCCCACCCGCTACGGCCTGGTGTTCGGGATCCTGCTCATCCTGCTGCTCATCGCCTCCATCAACTACGCCAACAACCCCGCGTTCCTGCTCACCTTTCTCCTCGCCGGGATCTTCTTCCAGGCCATCTTCCACACCTGGCGCAACCTCAAGGGACTGGAACTGCAGTGGATCCACGCCGAACCGGTCTTCGCCGGGGAGACGGCCCGGGTGCACCTGCGCATCGCCGACCCCGGGCGGGACCATTTCGCGCTGGCGCTGGCCTTCGCAGGGAACGAACCGGTGCTGGCCGACGTGCCGGCCGAGAGGCCCGCAGAGGCGCAACTCCCCGTCCGGACCCGGCATCGCGGACTCCTGCAACCCGGCAGACTCACCATCGAGAGCCGCTACCCCCTGGGCCTGCTGCGGGCCTGGAGCCTGCTGGAGACGGATGCGCGGATCATGGTATGGCCCCGCCCCCTGCACGAATCCCTGGCGCCCAGCGATCCGGACCAGGCAGGGGGACTGGAGGGCGACCAGGGCAGCGGCAGCAATGACTTTGCCGGCCACCGCAGCTACCGGCCGGGCGATACGCCGGCACGCGTTCACTGGAAGGCGCTGGCCGCCGGGAAGGGACTGCTGGTGAAGGAATTCGACGGAGACCGGGTGGACCAGATATGGCTCGACTACGAGGCACTGGCACCTCCCAACGTGGAACAGCGTCTCGGCCTGCTCGCCGGCGCGGTGGAAGCGCTGAGCCGCGAACCGCTGCGCTACGGCCTGCGGCTGCCGCAGCTCGAAATCGCACCTTCCACCGGGGAGCGCCACCGGCGGCACTGCCTGGACGCCCTGGCCCTGTTCGGCGATGCGGCCTCTGCAGCGGACCGGGCGCGATGAAGGATGTGCTCGCGACCCGTCCTGTGAGCCAGCAGATGCTGCTGATCACGGCGCTGCTGCTCTCGCTCTCGGTACTGCCTCACTGGTGGAACCTGCCGCCCCTGGTCACCGGCGCTTTCTTCCTGCTGCTGTTGCTGCGGCTGCTCCTGTGGAGAGAACCCAGCCGCATTCCCGGCCCCTGGATACGCCTGCCGCTGGTGGTGCTGGGCGTGGTCGTCGTGATCCAGCAGGCGGGCCTCACCGAGGGGCGCCAGTTCGGCGTGGCGTTGCTGGTGATCATGTCCGGCCTCAAGCTGCTGGAGCTGAAGAGCCACCGGGACCTGTTCATGGCGGTCTTCCTCGGCCTCTTCCTGCTCACCACCCTGTTCCTGTTCTCGCAGAACGCCCTGCTCACCTTTTACGTGCTGCTGCTCATCCTCGCCTACACCACGGTGCTGGTGCTGGCCAACCGCACCGGGCCGGAACTGCCGCTGAAGCAGGCGGTGCGCACCGCGCTGGTCCTCACGCTCGGCGGCATCCCGGTGATGGTGCTGCTGTTCGCCCTCTTTCCCCGCCTCGACGGACCGCTCTGGTCCCTCAGCCTCGGCAGGGGACAGGGTATCACCGGCATGTCCGACAACATCAGCATGGGCAGCATCAGCAGCCTGAGCCAGTCGGAAGAGACCGCTTTCCGCGTGCGCTTCGACGGCACTCCGCCGCCACCGCAGGAGCACTACTGGCGCGGCATGGTGCTCTGGCACACCGACGGCCGCCGCTGGATCCGGGTGAAGTCCAGCGCAGCGAAACCGGCGACAGAGGGGTTGGCAGGCACAGCGGCCTACGAGGTGACCATGGAGCCGAGCGACCAGCCCTGGCTGTTTCCCCTGGATCGCGTGCGCGAGGCGCAGGGGGACCTGCTGCTGAGCGAGGATGGGGAACTCGCGACCCGGCATTCCATCCGCCGGCGCTTCACCTACCGGGCCGAGAGTGCCCCGCCCCCGCTTACGCGGCCCCTTACCGGGCGCGAGCGGCGGCTCGGGCTGCAACTACCGGCCCGCCTGTCGCCACGGGTCCGCCGGCTGGCGCACCAGTGGCGCCAGGCCGCCGCCTCCGACGCACAGGTGGTGGAACAGGCGCTCCGCCATTTCAACACCCAGCCCTTCGTCTACACCCTGCAGCCTCCTCTCCTGGGCGACGACCCGGTGGACTGCTTTCTCTTCGACACACGCAAGGGGTTCTGCGAGCACTACGCCACCAGCTTCGTGCTGCTCATGCGCCTGGCCGGGATCCCGGCGCGGGTGGTGATCGGCTACCAGGGCGGCGAAATCAACCCGCTGGGCGGGCACCTCCTGGTGCGACAGTCCGACGCCCACGCCTGGGCCGAGGTGTGGTTGCGGGGAAAGGGCTGGTCGCGGGTGGATCCCACCGCCGCCGTGGCCCCGGAACGGGTGGAACGGGGAATCACGCCCCAACCGGCGGAAACCGGGGCACCGGCAGTGTTTCGCGTCTCGATTCCCGCCAGCGGCCTGGCCCGCTTCCTCCGCGACCTGCAATGGTACCGCGACGACCTGCAGCTCATGTGGCACTACTGGGTGGTGGGCTACGACCAGTCGCGCCAGCAGAACCTGCTGCAGAAACTGGGCATCGGCAGGCTCTACAGCTACCAGCTCGGCATCATCGCCGTGGCCGGCGCCATCGCCATCGCTTCCCTGCTCTTCTTTCTCTTCGGCATGCGGCGGCCCGCCCCGGCGACCCGGTGCTCGCCACCTGGAACCGTTTCCGGCGCAAGCTGAAACGGGCCGGCCTGGAGGTTCCCCCCACCCGGGGTCCGCTGGATCTCGGCTGCGCCGCCATGCGCCGCTTTCCCCGCCAGGCACGGGCCATCCAAGGCATCGTCGATCTCTACATCGAGCTGCGATACGGGGCCGGATACACTCCGGAGGAGGCTTCGCGGTTGCGCCGCGAAGTGCGCCGACTGAAGCTCCACAAGGGCGCATTGTGAATTGTCAAAGCCAAAGCGGTTGCTCTTTTGAAAAAATTGGTGCTTTCGTCGTTAACCGGAGCGTCCATCGATGAACGAGAAGCAGGCCCTCGCCGAAGAAGCCGCCGCCAAGGCGCTGAAGTACGAATTCGACTACGGCTGCTGTCCCCAGTGCGTGCTGGCCGCCGTGCAGGAGACGGTGGGCGTAGTCAGCGACGAGACCATCAAGGCGAGCCACGCCCTCTCCGGTGGCGGAGGCCTCAGTGGAGTGGGGTTGCGCGGTTCGCTGGTGGGCGGCATCCTGGCGCTGGGGGCGAAGCGCGGGCGCGACCGGGACAAGTTCCACCGGGGCAAGTTCATCGGCAACTTCAGCAAGGCCGACCAGCTGATGAAGGAGTTCCAAGAGCAGTTCGGCGGCCTCACCTGCCAGGAACTGCAGGAGAAGTTCACCGGCGAGACCTACGACATGTGGAGGCCGGAGGAGTACCAGCGCTTCTGCGACCAGCGCGGCGACCAGTGCGCGCGTACCGCGGAATTCGTCACCCGCTGGGTGGTGCAGCGCCTGTAGGAGGCCCGCCCCGGGCCGAACTTCAAATATTCGCGGCGAGGGCGCCGCTCCTACAGGGCAGGTCGGTTCGGCTACAATACGGGCCTTTCCCAGCCATCCCCCACTGCCATGGACCGAGCTCTTGCTCTGCTGCGCGATACCTTCGGTTACCGGGAGTTCCGCCACCACCAGGCCGAGATCGTCCAGACCCTCGTCGAGGGCGGCGATGCCCTGGTGCTCATGCCCACGGGTGGGGGCAAGTCGCTCTGTTACCAGATTCCGGCTATGGTGCGGCCGGGCTGCGGCATCGTCGTCTCCCCGCTCATCGCCCTGATGCAGGACCAGGTGGAGGCGCTCACCCAGCTCGGGGTGAGAGCGGCCTTTCTCAACTCCACCCTGGAGTGGGAGGCGGTGCGGCAGATCGAGCAATCGTTGCGTCAGGGGGAGCTCGATCTGCTCTACATCGCTCCCGAACGGCTGCTCAACGAGCGCACCCTGGAACTGCTGGACAACGCGCCACTGGCCCTGTTCGCCATCGACGAGGCCCACTGCGTATCCCAGTGGGGACACGACTTCCGTCCCGAGTACCAGCAGCTGAAGGTGCTCCACGAACGCTTTCCCCAGGTACCGCGCATCGCCCTCACCGCCACCGCCGATGAGCGCACCCGCCAGGAGATCGTGACGCAGCTGGACCTGCACCAGGCGCGCCGCTTCATCAGCAGCTTCGACCGTCCCAACATCCGCTACGCCATTGCCGAGGGGCACAACGCCCGCGAACAGCTGTGGCGTTTCCTGCAACGGGAACACCCCGAGGACGCCGGCATCGTCTATTGCCTGTCGCGCAAGAAAGTGGAGCAGACCGCCGAATGGCTCAGCAGGAAGGGGCGTACCGCTCTTCCCTACCATGCCGGGCTGAGCGCCGACCTGCGCGCACAGCACCAGCAGCGCTTCCTGCGCGAGGAGGGGGTGATCATGGTGGCCACCATCGCCTTCGGCATGGGCATCGACAAGCCCGACGTGCGCTTCGTGGCCCACCTGAACCTGCCCAAGAGCATCGAGGCCTACTACCAGGAGACCGGCCGGGCCGGGCGCGATGGGCTGCCCGCCGATGCCTGGATGGCCTATGGCCTGCAGGACGTGATCCTGTTGCGCCAGATGGCGGAGGAGAGCGGTGCGGGTGAAACCCACAAGCGCGTCACCCGGCAGAAGCTCGATGCCATGCTGGGACTGTGCGAGATCACCGGCTGCCGGCGCCAGGCGCTGCTCGCCTACTTCGGCGAAACCCTGGCGGAGCCCTGCGGAAACTGCGACAACTGCCTGCAGCCGCCCGAGACGCGCGAAGCCACCGAGGCGGCGCAGAAAGCGCTCTCCTGCGCCTGGCGCACCGGGCAGCGCTTCGGCGTCAACTACCTGGTGGACGTGCTCCTGGGCAAGGAGGACGAGCGCATCCGCCGCTTCGGCCACCACCAGCTGCCGACCTATGGCATCGGCCGGGAACTGAACGCCACCGAGTGGCGCGGCCTGTTCCGCCAGCTCATTGCCCGCGGCTACCTGGAGGTGGACCACGAGGGCCATGGCGCGCTCCGGCTCACGGAGCAGTGCCGCGCGCTGCTGCGGGGTGAGGAAAAGTTCGAACTGCGCCGGCCACGCAAGCCCGAAAGGAGCGGTCGCCCCGGCAGGAGCCGTCCCGTGATTCCCGAATTCGACGAGCAGGACAGCGCCCTCTTCGAAGCCCTGCGCAAACTGCGCCTGGAACTGGCCAGGGCCCAGGGCGTGCCGCCCTACATCATCTTCAACGACGCCACCCTGAAAGAGATGGTGGTGGTACAGCCGCGGTCACTGGAGGAGATGCGGGAAATCACCGGCGTCGGGGAGCAGAAGCTGGCGCGCTACGGGCGGGCGTTTCTGGACGTGATCGAGGAAGCGTCGTCAGGGTGAATACTGTAGGTTGGGCAAAGCGAAGCGTGCCCAACACCCATGCTGGGCACGGCCTCGCGGCCTTCGCCTACGGATTGTTCATTTGCCGATACAGAAACTGGAGAAGATCTCTCCCAGCAGGTCGTCGGCACTGAATTCGCCGGTGATCTCGGAGAGGGCGAGCTGGGCGCGGCGCAGCTCTTCGGCCAGGAGTTCGCCGGCCCCGGTTTCCAGTACCCGCCTTCCCTGGTCCAGTGCCGCCATGGCCCTGTCGATGGCGTCGAGGTGGCGCCTGCGGGCGAGAAACTCGGTGTTCTCGGTGCCCTGGAAGCCCATGCACTGCAGCAGGTGCCGGCGCAGCAGTTCGACGCCTTCGCCGCTGCGCGCCGATAGGCTCACCTCGGGCACGCCGCCACGTTCTCCCAGTTGGGATGGCTCGCCGATCCGGTCCACCTTGTTGCGCACCCAGGTCACCGGCACCCCTTCCGGCAGCTGCGCGCGCTCGAATCCCTGGTTTTCGGGATCCGCCTCGGCATCGTAGACCCAGAGCACCCGGTCGGCCCGCTGCAGTTCGTCGCGCGCGCGGCGCACCCCCTCCTGTTCCACCCGGTCGGAGGTCTCGCGCAGGCCGGCGGTGTCCACCAGGTGCACGGGCACCCCCTCCAGGGCGATGTGCTCGCGCAGCAGGTCGCGCGTGGTGCCGGGGATCTCGGTGACGATGGCGCTCTCCACGCCGGCCAGGGCATTGAGCAGGCTCGATTTTCCGGCGTTGGGCTCGCCGGCGATCACCAGCTTCATGCCGTCGCGCAGCAGCCTGCCGGTGCCTGCGCTGGCGCGCACCCGAGCCACTGCCTCGCGGATCTCCTCGAGCTGTCGCCTCACGCCGCCATCGGAGAGGAAATCGATCTCCTCCTCGGGAAAATCCAGCGCCGCTTCCACGTAGACGCGCAGCTGCACCAGGCGCTCCACCAGTTCGTGGATGCGCCGGGAGAAGGCGCCCTGGAGGGAACGGGTGGCCAGGCGCGCCGCCGCCGTAGTCTCCGCGTCGATGAGATCGGCCACCGCCTCGGCCTGGGCCAGGTCCAGCTTGTCGTTGAGGAAGGCACGCTCGGAGAATTCGCCGGGGCGGGCCAGGCGCGCGCCCAGGTCGAGCACCCGCTTGAGCAGCAGGTCCATGACCACGGGGCCGCCGTGGCCCTGGAGTTCCAACACGTCCTCGCCGGTGAAGGAGCGGGGCGCCTGGAAGTAGAGGGCGATGCCCTGGTCGATCACCGCTCCGGTTTCGTCGAGAAAGCCGGTGAAGTGGGCGAAGCGGGCTTTCGGGATATTGCCGGTCACCGCTTCGGCGATGCGTTCCGCCAGAGGACCGGAGACGCGCACGATGCCCACGCCACCCCGGCCCGGCGGGGTTGCGATGGCGGCGATGGTATCGGTGTGGATCGGCAATGGGTGGTTCTGTCGGGCTGAAGCCAGACCTACGATTTTTTGGCCTGCTCCTCGATGCGCTTGGTGATCACCCACTGCTGAGCGATGGAGAGCAGGTTGTTCATGGTCCAGTAGAGCACCAGGCCCGAAGGGAAGAAGGCGAACATGATGGTGAAGACGAAGGGCAGCGCCATCATCAGCTTCTCCTGCATGGGATCGGGCGGTGCCGGGTTGAGCTTCTGCTGGACGAACATGGTGATGCCCATGAAGACCGGCAGCACGTAGTAGGCATCCTTCACCGACAGGTCCTTGATCCAGAGGATCCAGGGCGCCTGGCGCAGCTCCACCGACTCCATGAGCACCCAGTAGAAGGCGATGAAGAAGGGCATCTGGATGAGCATGGGCAGGCATCCGCCCAGCGGGTTGATCTTCTCCTTCTTGTAGATCTCCATCATGGCCGCCTGCAGGCGCTGCTTGTCGTCGCCGTAGCGGTCCTTGAGCGCCTGAATGCGCGGCGTCAGGTTGCGCATCTTGGCCATGGAGCGGTAGCTGGTCTCGGAGAGCTTGAAGAAGACCGCCTTGATGAGGATGGTGAAGATGATGATGGTCCAGCCCCAGTTGCCCACCACCGAGTTGATCCAGAAGAGGATCTGGTAGATGGGCTTGGCCAGGATGGTGAGCCAGCCGTAGTCCACCACCAGGTCCAGTCCCTCGGCGATCTTCGCCAGCGCCGCCTGGTCCTTGGGTCCCAGCCAGAGGGTGGCATCGAACTGGTACTGCTCGCCGGGCGCCACGCTCTTCGCCTGGGAGTACTCGCCGATGACGTAGCGACCGTTGGCCAGGCCCTTGCTGTAGAAGTGGCGCGGTTCGGTTTTGGGTGGAATCACGGCACCCAGGAAATAGTGCTGGATCATGGCGATCCAGCCGCCGGTAACCTCCTTGTCCAGCTCGCCCGCCGCCAGCTCCTCGAAATCGTACTTCTGGTACTTGTCCTCGGGGTCCCAAGCCACACCACCGGTGTAGGTGTACATGAGGGAATTGCCCTTCTTCTGCGGCTCGCCCCGCTGCAGCTGGTGGTACTCGCGCCCCTGCCAGGGCTCACCGGAAGCGTTGGTGACGATGTGCTTGAGCAATACCTTGTGCGTGCCACGTGTGAAGGTGTAGCGCTTGATCACCTTGATGCCCTTGGGGCTGGTCCAGACCAGGTCCACGTCGAGGGTCTGCGCACTGTCCGGCATGGAGTAGTGCGTCTGCTCGGTGGTAAACAGGGCCTCGTGATTGGGCGCATCCGTCCCCGTTGCGCCCAGCAGGCCGCTCTGGGCGATGAAGAAATTGGCCGGATCGCGGCTCAGCAGCCGGTACTTCACGTCGGGCGTCTCGACGGAGACCGGGTATTTCTGCAGCCAGGTCTCGACGATGGTGCCACCGCGGGTATCGATCTTCATGCGGAAGGTGTCGGTGGTCACCTCAATGAGCTGACCACCTGCAACGGCCTCGGGAGCAGGGCTCGCGCCAGGAGCGGGCGAAGCCTTGTCCACCGCTGCGTTGGAGGGCACCTCGGGCACCGACTGCCCGGCGCTGCTTCCAGGCGTCTCCACCTGCTGCGCCGCCTGTTCCGTGGCCGCGCCCACGGGCTGGCCGTAGTCCTCCTGCCAGGCCTGCCAGAGCAGAAAGCCGGTGTATGCCAGCGCCATGATGAGCAAGAGTCTTATGTTGTCCATGTTATCCGTCGGTGGGGTTCTTGGGGATCAGGGACGGGTGTCCCTGCTGAGGTGGCGCCAGTGGTTGCGGAGCGCTTCCAGGAGCGTGCGGTTGTCCGCCTTTTCGATGCCCGGTTTCACCAGGACCACGATATCCAGCCCTTTCAGACTGTCGCGCTGCTGGCGGAAACTTTCGCGGATCAGCCGCTTGATGCGGTTGCGATCCACCGCGCGCTTCAGGCGCTTCTTCGCCACGGCCAGGCCGAGCCGGGCGGAATCCCGCCCCGAGGGCCTGTAGAGCACCGTGAAGTAGCGATCGCTCGAACGCCTGGGCTGTTCGAAGACCCGCCTGTAATCCGCGCCCGTCAGCAGCCTGGCGCTGCGCGGAAAAGCCTGCGAACAGATCGACCGGGGCCTCAGGGAGTCAGTCGGGCGCGACCCTTTGCACGGCGGGCGTTGATCACCTTGCGGCCGCTCTTGGTCGCCATGCGGGCGCGGAAACCGTGGGTGCGGGCACGCTTGAGATTGCTGGGCTGGAATGTACGCTTCATGGTCTTCTACCGATTAGTATTGAATTTGTTTTCCTGCAACGGACAGGCACGGGCAAGGCCGGCCAACCGCCACGAAAAAGACGGGCAAATCTAGTCCATTTGGGCGCTTATGTCAATTATTGCCCGGCTGTTTCGAACATTGTTCACCGCGGAACCGGGAGTATGGTGGGCGGCGCTGCCACCGGCGGGCGTACCGTCGGGGGCCGGGTGCCCGGGGGACGGTAGGCGGGATGCTCCGGGTTGGGCCGGGAGGAGTTCGGCCGGTGGATCGGTTTCGTCGGCCGCCCGGGGTGATCAGCGGCGGGTTGTAGTACTCGGGATAGTAGCCGCCACTCTCTTCCTTGATGATCACCACGTCCGGCTTGGCGGCCTGCGCAGCCTTGCGGGCCTCTTCCCGCTCCTTTTCCCGGGCCTCTCTCGCTTTGCGGGCTTCGTCGGCCATCTCTTCCGTCTTCTCCAGCCGTTCCTTCGCCGCCTTCACCTCCTCCTCGCTGGGACCCGGCTGAACGGGTACCACCTCGGTCTTCACCGCCTCGGGCACGGGCTGGTCGGAGTAGGTGACATTGCCCTGCTCATCCACGGATTTGATGGCGTCTGGCTGCCGGCCAGCGGGCTGATCGCCAGCACCGCCAGCAACAACACCATTTTGCGCTTTTCTTTCATCTCGTCGACCCTCAGAAATCTCCGTACATTGTAACCGTACCTGATTTGGTAGCCACTTGGCCGCAGGAATCGATCCGTACCGGCAATGAACTCCTTGCGTGCTCCACGCGCTTGGCGAGAGTAAAAAGACAGCGCTTCTGGATCACGCAAAGCTCACCGAGTTTGCAAAGCCTTTGGTGATTAGGTACGAACCTCAGCTGATCGCCAGGTCATGGGCAGGCACTGGAGCGACACGCCGTGAATACCTCCGTAGGCTCGACGGCGGCATCCCTGCCGCCGACGGTCTCTCCAGCACCTGCCCATGACCTGAATGTCAGTCCTGATGAGTTTTGTAACTAATCACCAAGCCTTTTTGCCACCCTGGAAAAATCGCGGCTCTTCACCAAATCAGGTGGGTAACAGTTGCTGGCTGATGGCCTCTGGGTAGAGATCGAGTCCGCCAAGGTGGAAGTAAATGGCGTTGGCAAAGCGCTCCTTGTTGCGGAAGCCATGGCTCCGAACCTTGATCGCCTTGATGCGG
>QNZQ01000126.1 GCA_003972985.1 Gammaproteobacteria bacterium
GGTGTGTAGCCGCAACGAGCTTGCGATGTTGTGGCGGAACGCCGGGTGACCAGGACGGCCGGGGCACCAATGAGTTGTCGAAGATCGAGTCGATTTTGGGGACTCGGATGTCCCAAAATCTTTCACGAGATCGAAGACTCGCTTGTTCTTCTTCATGGACCCCGTGGTGCATCCCGAGCTCACTGCGAGGATGGGGCTGAAGATCCTCACGGCGCTGCTGCTGGCGGCCGTGCTGGGCGGAATCTACCCCGCCTGGAAGGCCTCCCGTCTCGATCCGCTGGAGGCCTTGCGATGAGGCTCATTGAGGTGGCCGGCCTGCACAAGTGCTTCGGCAGTGGCAACGCCTGTACCTGGGCGCTGAACGGCATCGACCTGGGCCTCGATGCGGGAAGCTACACCGTGCTCGAGGGGCGCTCGGGCTCGGGCAAGACCACGCTGCTCAACTGCATCGGGGCGCTGGAGCTGCCCACCCGGGGGGAGGTGCTGGTGGCGGGGCAGTCCCTGTCGCGCCTCTCGCCCGATGAGCGGGCCGCTTTCCGCCTGCACCACATCGGTTTCATTTTCCAGGCCTACAACCTGATGGGAATCCTCACCGCCAGGGAGAATGTCGCCTATCCTCTCCAGCTCAAGGGCGCGGGGCGTCGGCAAGCGTTGCGCCAGGCCGATCACTGGCTGGCGCAGGTCGATCTCGCCGGCCTGGGGTCGCGCCGGCCCAGTGAGCTCTCGGGCGGGCAGCAGCAGCGGGTGGCGGTGGTGCGGGCGCTCGCCTCCGGGCCGGACATCGTGCTGGCCGACGAGCCCACGGCCAACCTCGATACCGTCACCGGCGAAGCCCTGGTCGAACTGTTGCGCCGGCTCAACCGCGAGTACGGAACCACCTTTCTCATCGCCTCCCACGATCCTGCCGTCATCGAAAGCGCTCCGGATGTGATCTGCCTGCAGGATGGACGGGTCTGCGCGCAGCCATGAGATTGTCATCTTGCGCCAACGGAGAACGGCTCAGAACTTCGGTGCACAGCCGTTCATCCAATCTTCGGGTGAGGCGCCTTCGAAGCGCTGCGGTCCGTCCGTTCTGCTACCATGCAGCCAATCACGCGGCCGGCTTCTTTGAAGGATCGTCTCGGCATGTGGCTGATGAACGGCAGGATTTCTCCTGCGACCATTCACGGAGTAATTGAGATTATGAACATGAAACTGCTTTTCCCGTCCCTCGTGACCGCCCTGGTGTTTCTGGGCAGCGGCTGCAACGCATCGGACGATACGCAGGGAAGCCAGGAGAAGGGCAAGCAGGCGAAAGCCGATTATGCCCAGGTGATCAGCGTGGTGGAGGTCAAGGAGGTGGTCAAGACGCCGCGCGAGGTGTGCAAGGACGTGGTGGTGGAGGAGGCCGCTCCCGCCAAGGATGAGAACAAGGTCCTTGGTACCGTGACAGGAGCCGTGGTGGGCGGTGTACTCGGCCACCAGGTGGGCGGAGGACGTGGCAAGGATCTCGCCACCGTGGCAGGTGCAGTCGGCGGAGCCTATGCCGGCCGCAAGGTGCAGGAGAAACAGCAGCAGAAGAAGGCCCAGCCCAAGGTGGAGAAGCGCTGTGAAACGGTCACCGATGCCAAGGAGAGTATCGTCGGCTATGACGTGAAATACCGCCTGGACGGAAAGGAGGGAACCGTGCGCATGAAGAACAGGCCGGGCGACCGTATCCCGGTGAAGGATGGCAAGCTGGTGGTCGATTGAGGTTCGGTTGAATTCTTGTGGACTGCCTTACGGCATTCCCAGGCATCCGCCGGGTGAAGAGAAAGGGGTAGAGGTGAATGGAAAAAGAACGGAAAGGTACGCTGGTAAAGGACGTGCTGGATGTCAGCATCAGGCTGGCCCTGGTGGCCATCCTGGCCTACTTGTCCTACCGTATCGCCCGGCCATTTCTCCCGCTCATTCTCTGGGGCGGCATCATTGCCATCGTGCTCTCACCGGTGGTGCGCAGCCTCGAACAGCGCTTCGGAAACAGGAAGAAGATTGTCGTGCTGCTCACCCTGGCGGGCATCGTGCTGCTGGTGGCGCCGGCCGTAATGCTTTCGGACACGGCCATCGAGTCCTCCCAGTCCCTCTACAACGTGGTACAGGAAGGCACCCTGACGCTGCCGCCCCCATCGGAAAAGGTGAGGAGCTGGCCCGTGGTGGGCGAGAAGCTCTACGTGCTCTGGGAATCCGCTTCGCGCAACCTCGAAGCCACGCTGAAAGCGCACCGGGAGGAGGTGATTTCGGTTGCCCAGTGGCTGCTTTCACTGATCGGCAGCGGGCTGGGAACCGTGATCGTCTTCCTCTTCTCTTTCATCGTGGCGGCATTCTTCCTGCTGTTCGAGCAGCAGAACGTGGCTTTCAGCAAGAGCTTCTTCCGTCGCCTGGTGGGTAAGGAGGGAGATCGGTGGGCACAGCTCTCCGCGGCCACGGTGCGCAGCGTGGTGCTGGGCCTGGTGGGCATCGCGGTGTTCCAGGCGGTGCTCTCGCTGGTCGGCCTGCTGGTCATGGATGTCCCGCTGGCGCCGGTCTGGGCCGTGCTGGTGCTCTTCGTGGCCATTGTCCAGTTGCCGCCGCTGCTGGTGCTGGGACCCATCATCCTCTACGTTTTCTCGGTGGCGGATACCACCCCGGCGGTGATCTTCGGCATCTACATCTTCCTCGTCTCCATGAGCGACGCGGTGCTCAAGCCCGTTTTCCTCGGGCGTGGCGTGGCCGAGATACCCACCGCCATCATCCTCGTCGGTGCCATCGGCGGCATGCTGATGATGGGGGCCATCGGCCTCTTCCTCGGTGCCGTTGCTCTTTCCCTCAGCTACATGCTGTTCCAGGTCTGGATAAACGATGGCGAGCCGGCGGCCGTAACCGAAGCGGGAGAAGCGGCTGCGGAAAGCACGTAGTGTGAAAAATTACCCCTTTGCAGTTGATATTTGTCAATTCGCCTCCACCTGTATTTAAGTATATTAGAGTTAACTTAAATACCAATGCACCTGAAATAGGAGGTTGCGATGTCTGACAATGTTGAAATGCTCAAGCTCGACTGTGACGAGTGGCGTGAAGTGGCAGGAGAAAATCCTGCCGAAATGGAAATCGTGGTGGAAATGATGATCGAGGCCGAAGAGGAACTCTGTTTCGACAAGGCTGCCTGATTCATTCACCACACCTGAACCAGAAAACCCGCCTCGTGCGGGTTTTCTTTTGCCATAATGGCAGCCATGAGAGGTGCGCATGTTTTACCCGATTCCGGGCTGGGCCCGTGTTGAGCATTGTCGTCGCCGTGGCGCGTAATGGCGTCATCGGCCGGGAGAACAGGCTGCCCTGGCGGCTGCCCGCAGATTTGCGCCATTTTAAGCAGGTGACCATGGGCAAGCCCATGATCATGGGGCGCCGCACCTGGGAGTCATTGCCGGGCCTGCTGCCGGGCCGGCGTCATATCGTGCTGAGCCGGGATCCCGGCTACCTTGCCGAGGGCGCCGAGGTGGCCCCCTCCCTGGAGCAGGCGCTGGAACTAGCCGGAGATGCTGCCGAGGTGATGATCATCGGCGGGGCCCGGCTCTACGAGCAGGCGCTTCCCCTGGCGCAGCGTCTCTATCTCACCGAGGTCGATGCGGAAATCGAAGGGGATGCCTATTTCCCGGAATTCGATTCCTCCCGCTGGCGGGAAACCGCCAGTAGTGAACATCCGGCTGACGAGCGCAACGAGTACAGCTGCCGCTTCAGGGTCCTGGAGCGGATCGAATAGTGTTCAGAGTTCGGCCAGCAGCCGCTCCATCATGCGTTGTGCCTGGCCGATGTAGCCACCGCCGAACATGTTGGCGTGATTGAGAATGTGGTAGAGGTTGTAGAGGGTCCTGCGCACGCCGTAGCCGGGGTCCAGTGGCCAGGCGGCGTTGTAGGCGTCGTAGAAGGCCCCTCCGAAACCGCCGAAGAGCTCGGTCATGGCGATCTCCGCCTCCCGGTCCCCGTAGTAGGTGGCGGGGTCGTAGATCACCGGCCGGTCCCGGTCGTCGTAGGAAAGATTCCCGCCCCAGAGGTCGCCGTGGATCAGGCTCGGCACGGGATCGTGATCCATGAGCGCGGGAAACTTTTCCAGCAGTTTTTCTCCCAGTTTCAGCACCTTTCCGCCGAAGCCGTGGCGGGCTGCCAGGTCCAGCTGGAAGCCGAGCCGCTGTTCCCGCCAGAACACCACCCACTCCTCTTCCCAGTCGTTGGGCTGGTGGGTGGAGCCGATGGTGTTGCTGCGGTGCCAGCCGAAAGCATTGGCCGTGTTGCGGTGGAGGGCGGCAAGCTGTTCGCCTGCCGCGGCCATGGCCTTTCCGGAGCCGCGCCCGAGGGGGATGTACTCCATGACGATGTAGCTCTGCCCGGCGTGGCGGCCCGTGCAGAGCGGGCGGGGAACGCGGATGGTGCCGGTGTCCGCCATCTCCTGCAGGCCCAGCGCCTCGGCTTCGAACATGTCGAGCCGGTTGGCGCTGTTGAGCTTCACGAACCAGTCCTGGTGGCCGTCGGAGAGATGCACGGCGGTGTTGATGCAGCCGCCTCCCAGGGAGCTGGGTGACCGTGGATCGAAGGTCGAGCCGGTTTCCCGGCCGATCTGCTCCGCGATGTGCTCCCAGATGCTCAGATCAGGCCACTCCCCCGCAGAGAGCTGATCACCTCGTCGGCGATCTGCTCGATGGTGCCCTTGATGCTGCGCGGATTCTTGGTCTGGACGTTGGCTGCCCAGAGCATCTTCTCGCTCCTGGTGGAGAAGTAGCGAAACTGCATCTTGAAGTAGTCGTCGGCGCCGATATAACCGGGGCGGTAGATGCCGCGATAGGCCATGTAGTAGTACCCGTAGAATCCGCTGTAACCATAGGAGTCGGGAAACCAGGTGAGGCGGCTGGGCACGTGCTTGTAGTCCTTCACCACCCCCTTGAGCTGGGCGATGAGCACACCGTCGGCACCGGACTCCTGCAGCAGTTTGCGCACCTCCTCTTCCTCGTCGAGATCGGTGGGGTTGGGCGCCAGCTTGTGGCTGGGGATGATGTCGACACCCTTCTCCTTCGCCGCGGCCACGAAGTGGTCCTCGAAGTAGGCGCGGGTCACCGGGTCCTTGATCAGGGAGAGCAGCAGGACCTTTTTCGCCCGGGGCTCATCGATGTTCTCGGCCCGCCACTTGTCGCTGATCTTGGTGGAGGAACAGCCCGCCAGCACCAGTGCTATGATGATCAGAAAGGCGGTGGAGAGCAGGCGGTGCGTGTTCGGCATCTGATTGTATTCCCGGGAAAACTGGTGCCTGATGATACGGAGTGGCCGGTGCTTAATCAACCGGCCGCGGGGCCGCTTCAGGAGGACGTCATCTGAAACTGCAAGTGGTTGTAAAGCGGGGCGGGTGCCTGATCGGAAAACTTCGGAGGCAGGGATGCCGACGCAGAGCGTACATGGACGTATTCACAGCGGTTTTCCGATCAGGTGCCCGCCCTGCCCAAGTTAGATAACATGGCTTTGGGGCCGCCTGTAGTCAGTATTAGAATATCATTACACACAGGAGTGCCGGCGGGGGCGCCGGGCGGCGGGGATTTCCCCGGGATTCTTCCCTGTTCTGTGGGCGGATAGCTAACTGATTGATTTACATGATGAATCATCTGTTGTGGAAAAATCTGCCGGAAGCGCTTTCCGCATTGAATATCAAGTGGTTGGCGCAACTGCCCGCATTTCTTCCACAAAGTTATCCACAGCCCGTGTGAGTCGTTTTCTCCATGCCTGAAACCATCCTGCGGCTGGCGCTTCCGGCCCCCGTGTGGGGGCTTTTCGACTATTTGCCTCCCCGGAATGTCGATGCCCAGGCGCTCCGTCCTGGCCAGCGGCTGATGGTTCCCTTCGGGCGTGGCAGGCGCTGTGGTTTGCTGGTGGAGGTCGCCGGCGGGAGCGGTGTGCCTCGCGGGCGGCTCAAGCGTGTGGAAAAGCTGCTGGACGAGAAGCCGCTCCTGGATGCGGCTCACCTGGAGTTTCTGCGCTGGGCTGCCGGCTATTACCACCACCCCCCGGGCGAGGTGCTGATGTCCGCGCTCCCGGTGCGCCTGCGCAAGGGCAGGCCGCTGCTGCGCCGAGCGCCCAACCGGGTCTGCCTGAGCGAGGAAGGTGCCGGCCAACTGCTCGAAGGGTTGAGCCGCGCGCCCAGGCAGCAGGAGCTGGTTCGCTGGCTGCTGGATGCCGGAGGGTGCAGCGGACTGGAAGCGCTGCGCGCCCGCTTCCCCACCGCGCCGGCCATCCTGCGCGCCCTGCGTGAAAAGGGGATCGTGACCCTCGTGCACGAGTGGGAGCCGCCACCCACCGGAAAACCCCTGCAGCCGGGCTACGCGCTCAACGAAGAGCAGCAGGCGGTGGTGGAGTCGGTTTCCGCCGAGCTGGGGCGGTACGGCGCCTGGCTGCTCGAAGGCGTCACCGGCAGCGGCAAGACCGAGGTCTATCTCCAGCTGGCACAGCGGGCCATCGCGCAGGGGCGCAACGTCCTGCTGCTAGTGCCGGAGATCTCGCTCACGCCGCAGCTGGTGGCCCGCTTCCGCGAGCGGCTCCAGGTGCCCACGGCGCTGCTCCATTCCGCGCGCAGTGAGGGGGAGCGCGAGCAGGACTGGCAGCTGGCGGCCAGCGGCCGGGCGCGGCTGGTCATCGGGACCCGGTCCGCGGTACTGGCACCGATGCCGGAGCTCGGGCTGGTGCTGGTGGACGAGGAGCACGACCCCTCCTACAAGCAGCAGGAAGGCTTCCGCTACTCGGCGCGCGACCTGGCGCTGGTGCGCGCTCACCGGGCGGGCTGCCCCGTGCTCCTCGGATCCGCCACCCCTTCCCTTGAGACCCTGAAGAATGCGGCAGAAGGGCGCTACCGGTGGATGAAGCTCAGGCGGCGTGCCGGCGGGGCAGTGCCGCCTGCCATGCACCTTGTCGACGTGCGCAACCAGCGCCAGGAAGGGGGGCTCTCCGCGCCGCTGCTGGCGATGCTGGAGGAGACCCTTTCCGGGGGGCAGCAGGCGATGATCTTCCTCAATCGCCGCGGTTACGCGCCGGTGCTCACCTGCTATGCCTGCGGCTGGCTCTCCGACTGTCCCCGTTGCGATGCGCGCCAGACCTACCACTGCCGCTGGCACAAGCTCATCTGCCACCACTGCGGCAGCGAGCGGCCGGTGCCGAAGGCGTGCCCGGCCTGCGGCGCGGAGGAACTGCACCCGCTGGGGCAGGGCACCGAGCAGCTCGAGCAGGTTCTGGAACAGCGCTTTCCCCGCTACCCCCTGGTGCGCATCGACCGGGATACCACCAGCCGGAAGGGCAGCCTCCAGCGGCTGCTGGAGGAGGTGCGTCAGGGCCGGGCGGGGCTGCTGGTGGGTACCCAGATGCTGGCCAAGGGGCACCATTTCCCCGGGGTTTCCCTGGTGGCCATGGTGGACGTGGATGGCGGGCTCTTCGGCGCCGATTTTCGCGCCGCCGAACGGATGGCGCAGCTCATCGTGCAGGTGGCCGGCCGCGCCGGCCGTGGCGAGCACCCGGGGCGGGTATTGCTGCAGACCCGCTTCCCCGATCATCCGCTGTTGCAGACCCTGGTGCGGGAGGGCTATCCCGCCTTTGCCGCGCAGGCGCTGGCCGAGCGCAAGGCAGCGGAACTGCCGCCTTATAGCCACCAAGCACTGCTGCGCGCCAGCGCCACCCGTCTGGAGACGGCGGAGGAGTTCCTGCAGCAGGCGGCCGAGGTGGCGGCAACCCTGGCCGGGAGCCACATCGCCGTCTGGGGTCCGGTTCCAGCGCCCATGCCGCGGCGGGCCGGCAAGTTCCGTGCGCAGCTGCTGCTGCAGGCGGCGGAACGGAAACCGCTGCAGCAGCTGCTCGATGGGCTGGTGCCCCGGCTGCAGAAACTGCCCGATGCCACCCGCGTGCGCTGGTCGCTGGACGTGGATCCCGCAGACCTCTACTGAGCGATTTTTGGTATCCTTGGCCGCTTGTCCGGAAAGGACCCTTACCTACTCACGGATCGGTGATGAAAGCGCAAATCGAACAACTCGTCTCGGCCGCACTGGAGCGCCTGGTGCAGCAAGGCCTGCTGGATGCCGCGCTGGTGGCCAGTGCGACCGTGGAGCGAACCCGGGATCCTTCCCACGGCGACTTCGCCACCAATGCCGCGCTGGTGAACAGCAAGGCGGCGCGCATGAGGCCGCGCGACCTGGCGGAGAAGATCGTCGAAGCCCTGCCGGACAGCCGGGAGGTGGAGAAGGTGGAGATCGCCGGCCCCGGCTTCATCAACTTCCATCTTTCCGCCCACGCCTACCACGCCGTGGTGCCCCGGATCCTGCAGGAGTCGCACGACTATGGCCGCTCCAACCTGGGGCAGGGCAAGCGGGTGCAGGTGGAGTTCGTCTCCGCCAATCCCACCGGTCCCCTGCACGTGGGCCACGGGCGCGGTGCGGCCTACGGTGCCGTGGTGGCCGATCTGCTCGAAGCGGTGGGCTTCGACGTGCACTGCGAATACTACGTCAACGACGCCGGGCGCCAGATGGACATTCTCGCCACCTCTGTGTGGCTGCGCTACCTGGAGCTGGCGGGCGAGGAGCTGGCCTTTCCGAGCAACGGCTACAAGGGTGACTACGTCTGGGACATCGCCGCCACTCTGCACCGCGAGCATGGCGACGACTACCGCCACAGCGCCGACGAGGTCTTCGACGGCGTGCCGCCCGACGAGCCCGACGGTGGCGACAAGGAGAAGCACATCGACGCCCTCATCACCAGGGCGCGCGAGCTGCTGGGCGACAACCGCTACCGCTACGTCTTCGAGCTGGCGCTCAACACCATCCTCGACGACATCCGCGACGACCTGGAGAAGTTTGGTGTGGTCTACGACCAGTGGTTCTCCGAGCGTTCGCTGGTGGAATCGGGCGCGGTGAACCGGGCCATCGAGCGGCTGCGCCAGGGCGGCTGGCTCTACGAGAAGGATGGTGCGCTCTGGTTCAGGTCCACCGAGTTCGGTGACGAGAAGGACCGGGTGATCGAGCGCGAGAACGGCCAGACCACCTACTTCGCCTCCGACATCGCCTATCACATGGACAAACTCGAACGCGGTTTCGAGCGGGTCATCGATGTCTGGGGTGCCGATCACCACGGCTACGTGCCGCGGGTGAAGGCGGCGCTCAAGGCTCTGGGTGACGATCCCGACAAGCTGGACGTGCTGCTGGTGCAGTTCGCCATCCTCTACCGCGGCGGCGAAAAGCTGCAGATGTCCACCCGCTCCGGCGAGTTCGTCACCCTGCGCCAGCTGCGCAAGGAGGTGGGCAAGGATGCGGCGCGCTTCTTCTACGTGATGCGCCGCTGCGAGCAGCACCTCGACTTCGACCTGGACCTGGCCAAGTCCCAGTCCAGCGACAACCCCGTCTATTACGTCCAGTACGCCCATGCGCGGGTCTGCGCGGTGCTGCGTCAGGCGGCGGAGAAGGGCATCCACGTGGAACCCAGCGAGGGTGTGACCAACCTCGAGCGCCTCACCGAGAAGCACGAGCTGGCGCTGCTGAAGAATCTCTCCCGCTATCCCGAGGTGGTGGAGGCGGCGGCGCTCACCGAGGAGCCACACCAGCTCACCCACTACCTGCGCGACCTGGCCAACGATTTCCACACCTATTACAACGCCCACCAGTTCCTGGTGGAGGACGAAGCGCTGCGCGATGCGCGCATCAAGCTGATCCTGGCGGTGCGCGAAGTGATCCGCAACGGCTTGGGGCTGCTGGGCGTCTCAGCGCCGGAGCGCATGTAGTCGCAGAATGGCAAGAAAGGACTACAAGCACCGCGCCTCGCGCAACAAGGGGCGCAAGCCGGTGGCCATTTGGGTGTGGCTGCTCATCGGCTTTTTGGCCGGTGCCGGAACCGTGGGTTTTCTCTGCCTGAAGTTTGCTCCCGAGCCTGCTGGTGACCGTTGGATCGGTGATCGGCCGCCCCCGGGGAAGAAGCCCGGAGCGACCACCGCCTCTTCCGGCGAAACCAAGCGCCGCAGCGAGGTTCCTCCTCCCAGTTTCGACTTCTACAACCTGCTACCGGACCAGGAGGTGGTGGTTCCCGAGGAAGAGCTGAACCGGCCCGAGATGCCGGCCAAGGACAGCCGGGAGAAGCCCCACGAAAAGCCGCCGGCGCAGCCGCAGCGCAAGTACATGCTCCAGGTGAGCTCGGTACGCAGCGCCCGTGAGGCCGAGGCGCTCAAGGCGAAGCTTGCTTTCCTTGGGCTGCAGGCGCAGGTGAGCCAGGCCAGGATCAAGGGGGTGACCTGGTACCGGGTGCGGCTCGGGCCTTTTGCGAGCACCGCGGCTATGCAGAAGGCGCGCAAGCGCCTGGCCGCCAGCGGTTATTCCGCCCTGCCCATAGCGCTGAAATGAGAAACGGCGGCGCCTGACAGAACGCGCATGATCTTCGGCGCAGCTTGCCGGGATTGTGAAAGGTGATTTAGTTACAAAGCTCAGTATGTCCGACATTCGGATTATGGGTGGGTGCTGGAGAGACCGTCGGCGGCATGGATGCCGCCGTCGAGCCTACAGGGAGGTATTCACGGCGTGTCGCTCCAGCATCTGCCCATGACCCGTTGATCAGCTGAGGCTCGTACCTAATCACCTTGTGAAAACTGCTGCTGAATCCGGTAACATGTATCTTTTGACTCGGACGATGCCCGATTGACACGGATCCGTCGCCCGACCCTCGACCTGACCGTTTTCACGTAGGCCGGATCTGCCGGCAGGGAGTTCTCTATTATGACCGATTTCGTACTGGCGCCTTCCATCCTCTCCGCAGACTTCGCAAAGCTGGGGCAGGAGTGTGACGATGTCCTTGCATCCGGGTGTGATTTCATCCATTTCGACGTGATGGACAATCACTATGTGCCCAACCTCACCATCGGTCCCCTGGTGTGCGATGCTCTGCGCAAGCACGGCATCGACGCGGTCATCGACGTGCACCTGATGGTGAAGCCGGTGGACCGCATCATCGGCGACTTCGCCAAGGCCGGCGCCAGCTACATCACCTTCCATCCCGAGGCCTCCGAGCACATCGACCGCAGCCTGCAGCTGATCCACAGCGAGGGATGCAAGGCAGGCCTGGTGTTCAACCCGGCCACGCCGCTGGACTACCTCGACTACGTCATGGACAAGATCGACATGATCCTCATCATGTCGGTGAACCCCGGCTTCGGCGGTCAGAGCTTCATTCCCTCGGCGCTGCAGAAGCTCGAGGAGGCGCGTCAGCGTATCGAGGCTTCCGGCCGCGACATCCGCCTGGAGATCGACGGGGGCGTGAAGGTGGACAACATCGCCGAGATCGCCGCGGCGGGTGCCGACACCTTCGTGTCCGGCTCCGGCATCTTCGGCGGCCGCAACGAGAGCGACCCCAACAAGTACGACGGCATCGTCAAGCAGATGCGCGACGAGCTGGCCAAGGTAGGCTGAGGTGGAAATCGGAAAGCCGGAGATGATCCTCATCGACGTGGACGGCACGCTGGTGGACAGCGTGCCGGATCTCGCCTACTGCGTGGACGAGATGATGAAGGCCATCGGCCGCGAGCCCTGGGGCGAGGAGAAGGTGCGCGACTGGGTGGGCAACGGCGTGGAGCGGCTGGTGCGCCGTGCCCTGGTGGGGCAGCTCGAAGGCGAGCCCTCCGACGAGGAGTTCGAGAAGGCCTATCCGATCTTCCTCGACTGCTACGCCGAGAACACCTCCAAGCGTTCCACCCTCTACCCGGGCGTGCAGGAGGGGCTGGACTACCTGAAGGCGCAGGGCTATCCGCTGGGCTGTGTCACCAACAAGGCCGAGCAGTTCACCCTGCCGCTCCTCGAGGACCTGGGGATCTCGGGCTATTTCGAGATCGTGGTGGCGGGGGACACGCTGCCGCAGAAGAAACCGGACCCCACGCCGCTGCTCTACGCTGCCGAGTTCTTCAGCGCCGAGCCGGAGAACTGCCTGATGATCGGCGATTCGGTGAGCGACGTGAAGGCGGCGCGGGCCGCCGGTTTCAAGATCATCTGCATGAGCTATGGCTACAACCACGGCGAGGACATCCGCAACTATCAACCGGATGCGGTCATCGACTCCATGGCCGAGCTCAAGGAGATGCTGTAGAAGCTCGCTGAGTAGGATGGGCAAAGGCGCACCAGCGCCGTGTCCATCGAAGATGCGTCGGGCACGCTTCGCTTTGCCCGACCTACCCCCTGGAAACTGCCCACTGGCGACGCCGCCTGTTTTGTATTATCTTCCTTTCGTCATGAACGCCACGACGATGAAACCCGGAACGCGATGGTGAAGCCCCGCTGCTTCCCTTCGTTTCGCCTGCGTTTCATCCTGCGGAGAATCTCATGACACCCGAACAGTTTCAGGCCCTGGCCGACCAGGGCTACAACCGCATTCCCGTCGTCTGCGAAGTGCTCGCGGACCTCGACACCCCCCTCAGCGTCTACCTTAAGCTGGTGGGCGGCCCCTACGGCTATCTCTTCGAATCGGTGCACGGTGGCGAGAAGTGGGGGCGCTACTCCATCATCGGCCTGCCCTGCCACACCCGCCTCGAGGTGAGAGGCCACGAAGTGATCGTCATCACCGATGGCGAAGTGGTGGAACAGAGCACCGAGGCCGATCCCCTGGCCTTCATCGATGCCTTCCAGCAGCGCTACCGTGTACCGGAGCTGCCCGGCCTGCCGCGTTTCACCGGTGGCCTGGTGGGTTACTTCGGCTACGACACCGTGCGCTACATCGAGCCGCGCCTGGACCGGGGCGAAAAGCCCGATCCGCTGGGCACCCCGGACATCCTGCTCATGGTCTCCGACGAGGTGGTGGTGTTCGACAACCTCACCGGGCGCATGTACATCATCGTGCATGCCGATCCCGAAAAGGGCGGCAGCTACGAATCGGTGCAGAAGCGCATCACCGAGCTGGTGGACCGGCTGCGTGGCGCCTCGCCCCGGCGGGTGGAGGGCCAGCCCCACTCGGTGCAGGAGTCGGACTTCGTCTCCGGGTTCACCGAGGAGGGGTTCAAGGCAGCGGTGGAGCGCATCAAGGAATACATCGTGGAGGGGGACTGCATGCAGGTGGTGATCTCCCAGCGCCTCTCCATCCCCTTTCACGCGCCGCCCCTGGACCTCTACCGTGCCCTGCGGGGGCTCAACCCCTCGCCCTACATGTATTTCCTCGATTTCGACGATTTCCAGGTGGTGGGCTCCTCGCCCGAGATCCTGGTGCGGCTGGAGGACGGCGAGGTGACGGTGCGTCCCATCGCGGGCACCCGTCGGCGTGGCCACACCGAGGAGGAGGATCGTGCCCTGGAGGCGGAGCTGCTCGCCGATCCCAAGGAGCTGGCCGAGCACCTGATGCTCATCGACCTGGGGCGCAACGACGTGGGCCGGGTTGCCAGGACCGGCAGCGTGCGCCTCACCGACAAGATGATCGTGGAACGCTACTCTCACGTCATGCATATCGTCTCCAACGTGGTGGGCGAACTGCAGGAGGGCATGGATGCCATCGACGTGCTGCGTGCCACTTTCCCCGCCGGCACCGTCTCCGGTGCGCCCAAGATCCGGGCCATGGAGATCATCGACGAGCTGGAGCCGGTGAAGCGGGGCGTCTATTCCGGCGCCGTGGGTTATCTCTCCTGGAACGGCAACATGGACACCGCCATCGCCATCCGCACCGCCGTGATCAAGGATGGCCAGCTGCACATCCAGGCGGGTGCCGGGGTGGTGGCCGATTCCGTTCCCGAGCTGGAGTGGAAGGAGACCATGAACAAGGGGCGGGCGGTGTTCCGCGCCGTGGCCCTGGCCGAGGCGGGGCTGGAGCGCCACGTCTGCGAGACGGACGGGGAGGGCTGAGTCATGCTGCTGATGATCGACAACTACGACTCCTTCACCTTCAACCTGGTGCAGTATTTCGGCGAACTGGGCGCCGAGGTGAAGGTGGTGCGCAACGACGAGGTGAGCATCGGAGACATCGAGGTCATGGCGCCGAAGCAGCTGGTGATCTCTCCGGGGCCCTGCACGCCCAGCGAGGCGGGCGTCTCGGTGGAGGCGATAAAACACTTTGCCGGCAGGCTGCCCATCCTCGGCGTCTGCCTCGGCCACCAGTCCATCGGCCAGGCGTTCGGGGGGAAGATCGTTCACGCCAAGGCGATCATGCACGGCAAGACCTCGCCCATCTTTCACAAGGACACCGGGGTCTTCACCGGCCTGGAGAATCCTTTCCAGGCCACCCGCTACCATTCGCTGGTGATCGAGAAGAAGAGCTTGCCCGACTGCCTGGAGGTGACCGCCTGGACCGGCCAGAAGGGTAAGATGGACGAGATCATGGGCATCCGCCACAGGGAACACGCCATCCAGGGCGTGCAGTTCCACCCCGAGTCCATTCTCACCGAGCACGGCCACCGGATGCTGCAGAACTTTCTGGAGGGGAAATGACGGCCATGAACCTGCAACGAGCCATCGCCCGCGTAATCGACAGGGGGGACCTCTCCGGCGAGGAGATGACCGAAGTCATGCGCGCCATCATGACCGGAGGCGCCACGCCGGCACAGATCGGCGGTTTTCTCGTGGGCCTGCGCATGAAGGGGGAGACCGTCACCGAGATCAGCGCCGCTGCCCGCGTGATGCGCGAGCTGGCCAGCGGCGTGGATATTTCCGGGCTGGAGCACACGGTGGACATCGTCGGTACCGGCGGCGATGCCTCGGGTACCTTCAACGTCTCCACGGCTTCCATGTTCGTGGCCGCAGCGGCCGGCTGTCACGTGGCCAAGCACGGCAACCGCTCGGTATCGAGCAAGTCGGGCAGTGCCGATGTGCTCAAGGCGGCGGGCATCCGCCTGGACCTGACCCCCGAACAGGTGGCGCAGTGCGTGCGCGAGGTGGGCGTGGGCTTCATGTTCGCGCCGGGCCACCACAGCGCCATGAAGTATGCCATCGGCCCGCGCAAGGAGATGGGCGTGCGTACCATTTTCAACGTGCTGGGGCCGCTCACCAACCCGGCGGGGGTGCCCAACCAGCTACTGGGCGTCTTCAGTGAAACCCTGCTCGAACCGCTGGCCGAGGTGCTGCAGCGACTGGGCAGCCGCCACGTGATGGTGGTGCATTCCGAGGACGGGCTGGACGAGATCAGCATTGGCGACAAGACCGAGGTGGCGGAGCTGAAGGACGGAACCATCCGCCGCTATTCCATCTGGCCCGAGGAGTTCGGCATGGAGCGGGCGCCCATCTCGGAGATCGCCGTGGAGGGTCCCGAGCAGAGCCTGACCATGATCCGCTCGGTGCTGGAAGACCACGCGGGGCCGGCGCGGGACATCGTCACCCTCAACGCGGGAGCCGCCATCTACACGGCCGGCTTGGCCGGCGACCTGAAGGAAGGGATGGAGAAGGCGCGCGCCGCCATCGCCAGCGGCGAGGCTCGTAACCGTCTCGACCGGCTGGTGATTCTAACCCAGAGCTTCGATTGAGCGTGGTCGCCCTTGCCGGGGTCTCTGGCGGGACCGCTACAAGCACATCCCTGTGCGCTCGGCCTCGGCCATCCCTGGCCTCGGCCATCCCTGGCCTCGGACGTCCCGCCAGAGACCCCGGCAAGGGCTCCGGCAAGCCTTGAAACAGGAATTATTTCTCAAGGGACAGGTGATGAATGAGACGCCAGACATTCTGAGGAAGATCGTCGCGCGCAAGCGCGAGGAGATCGAAGAGGCCAGGCGCAAGATACCGGAGGAATCCCTGCGCGCCTTGCTGGGGGAAAAATCGCCCCCCCGCGGTTTCGTGGCGGCGTTACGAGGCAAGATCGCCTCCGGTCAGCCCGGCGTCATCGCCGAGATCAAGAAGGCTTCACCCTCGAAGGGGGTGCTGCGCGAGGATTTCCGGCCTGCCGAGCTCGCCATCAGCTACGCCGCCCACGGGGCCGCCTGCCTGTCGGTACTCACCGACCGCGACTTCTTCCAGGGATCGCCCGAGTACCTGCAGCGCGCGCGCATGGTGTGCGAGCTGCCGGTGATCCGCAAGGATTTCATCGTCGACCCCTACCAGGTCTACGAGGCGCGGGCCATGGAGGCGGACTGCATCCTGCTCATCGTCGCCTGCCTCGACGACGCGCAACTCGCGGCACTCAACGACCTGGCCAGGGAGCTGGGCATGGACGTGCTCATCGAGGTGCACGACCGCGAGGAGCTGGAGCGCGCGCTGCGGGTGGAGAACCCCATGGTGGGCATCAACAACCGCAACCTGCGCACCTTCGAGGTGAGCCTGCAGACCACGCTGGAGCTGCTGCCATCGATTCCCGAGGATAAACTGGTGATCACCGAGTCGGGGATCCTCGAGCGGAAAGACGTGGCGCTCATGCGCGAGCACGGCGTCAACGGCTTCCTGGTAGGCGAGGCCTTCATGCGCGCCGCGGACCCCGGCGCACGCTTGGCCGAACTGTTCGGCTTTTGAAGCCCCGTAGGATGGGCAAAGCGCAGCATGCCCATCTATCTGTGAGATGATGGGTGCTTCCCGGGGGGATTGCCGCGCGCCGAAGATCACCATGGTCTTGCCCTTGACGCTGATGAGTCCCTGGGCTTCCAGGTTCTTCAGCACCCTTCCCACCATCTCCCGGGAACAGCCCACGATGCGCCCGATCTCCTGGCGGGTGATGCGGATCTGCATGCCGTCGGGGTGGGTCATGGCATCGGGCTGCTGGCACAGGTCCAGGAGCGTGCTGGCCACGCGGCCGGTGACGTCGAAGAAGGCGAGGTGGCTCACCTTGCGGCTGGTGCTGAGCAGCCGGTCCGAGAGCTGCTTGCCGACAGCGAAGAGAAACTCCTTCACGTAGGGTTTCAGCTCGTTTTCGAGCAGGGTCTCCAGCCGCTGGTAGCTGATCTCGGCAATCTCGCAGGGTGTGCGGGTGCGGATGATCACGGAGCGGGTGGGCTGGCTCACGAACATGCCCATCTCGCCGATGAACTCCTTCTTGTTGAGATAGGCGAGAATGATCTCCTTGCCGTCCTCGTCCTCGAGCAGCACGGTGAGCTGGCCGTCGAGAATGTACATGAGGGTGTCCGCCGGGTCACCGGGCTTCATCAGTTCCTTGCGGACGGGATACTTGTGAATGTGGCAATGGGAGAGGAAGGGGTCGAGCCAATCGGGAGGGGGTGGAGGCAGGTTTACGATGCTCATCGGTTAGCAGTTCCTTTGTGATCCATATATCATTGCTGCCATCAGAGTATATACGCATTTGCACGGAATGTGGTAAGGCCCGGCAACCAATTTTTGCAATTTTCTGGGGCACTTGAAGATGAAAGCTAGAGTGAAATGGGTGGAAGGCGCACTGATGCTGGGTGAATCGGGAAGCGGACACGTGTGTGTCATGGACGGTCCCGAGGAACACGGCGGCCGCAACCTCGGCGTACGTCCCATGGAGATGCTGCTGCTGGGCATGGGTGGCTGTACCGAGTTCGACGTGATCCACATCCTGAAGAAGAGCCGCCAGGACGTGCGCTTCTGCGAGGTGGAGCTGGAAGCGGAACGCGCCGACAGCGAGCCCAAGGTGTTTACCCGCATCCATGTCCATTTCAGGGTGGGTGGAAAAGGGCTCGCGGAAAAGGCGGTGGAACGGGCGGTGAAGCTCAGCGCCGAGAAGTACTGTTCCGCTTCCATCATGCTCGGTGAGACGGCGAAGATCACCCACGATTTCGAACTGGTGGAGCTGGACTGATGCCGCTCCCTTCCCTTGGTTTCGGGCTGCGCCACGTTGCACTCCAGGTGCGGGACCTGGAGGCATGCGAGCACTTCTACGTGGAGCTGCTGGGCATGCAGGTGGAGTGGCGGCCCGATCCCGACAATCTCTATCTCACCTCCGGCGGCGACAACCTGGCCCTGCACCGTGCCGGTTCCGGGGATTTCGACGAAGCCGCCCAGCGGCTGGACCACATCGGTTTCATGCTGGCCGGTGCCGAAGCGGTGGACCAGTGGTTCGAGTGGTTGCAGGAAAACGGTGTGCCCATGCGCGCCGCGCCGCGAACCCATCGCGACGGTGCCCGCAGTTTCTACTGTTTCGCCCCTGACGGGACGCTGGTGCAGATGATCCACCATCCGCCGGTGTGCGCCTGGGAGGCGGACGACACGGCGCCCGTCGAGGACATCGACGGCATGTAGGTCCGAACCGGATCAGGCGAAACGCGCCGGATCTTGCTGGCCGGGACAGGGCAGGTGGGTGGGCACGGGCGATTCCACGTCGATGCGCAGGGCCGTGAGCTGGCCACCCCACAGGCAGCCGGTGTCCAGTGCCCAGGTGTTCTCGGCCACGTTATAGCCCAGGGTGGACCAGTGGCCGAAGACGATGCGGTCGTTCCGGGTGCGGCGGTGGGGGTGCAGAAACCAGGGGATGAACTTGGCCTTCTGGCCGCCGGGCGGTCCCTTCAGTTTCAGCTTGCCCTTGCGCGTGACGAAGCGCAACCTGGTGAAGCAGTTGGTGATGAAGCGCAGGCGGTCCATGCCCTCCAGCGCGGGATCCCAGCGGTTGGGCTTGTTGCCGTACATCTGGCGGAAGAACTCCCCGTGGTCGGGGCCGCGCAGTACCCTTTCCACCTCGTGTGCGCAGTTCTGCGCCGTGGCAAGATCCCACTGGGGCGGCAGGCCGGCATGGATCAGCGTGAAACCGAGACGATCGTCGTGGTGGAGCAGGGGACGGTGGCGCAGCCAGTGGATCAGCTCGTCCCGGTCGGGTGCCTGGAGCACCTGGTTCAGGTCGTCGCTGTCCTGGAAGCGGTCGTTGCCGCTGGCCAGTGCCAGCAGGTGCAGGTCGTGGTTTCCCAGCACGGTGACGGCCCGCTCACCGAGGGACTTCACCAGCCGCAGGGTCTCCAGGGACTTGGGACCGCGGTTTACCAGGTCGCCCACGAACCAGAGCCGATCACGGGCCGGATCGAAACGGATCGTCTCCAGCAGCGCGCACAGTTCGTCGTGGCATCCCTGGATGTCGCCGATCGCATAGACAGCCATTTCAGTTGATGGTGTTGGGCGTCCGCAGGGAAAAGGGAGCAATGGGAGCGAGGAAGTGCTCTCCCTCGTCGTCCACCATCTCGTATTCACCCTCCATGGCGCCCACCGGGGTCTCCAGTGCGGTGCCGCTGGTATAGCGGTACTGTTCTCCCGGCATCAGGTGCGGCTGCTGGCCCACCACCCCTTCCCCGCGCACCTCCTGGGTGCGGCCATTGGCATCGGTAATGACCCAGTGCCGGTTGAGCAGTTTCGCTCCCACCCCGCCCCGGTTGGAGATGGTGATGGTGTAGGCGAACACGTAGCGGTTGTTCTCCGGGGTGGACTGGTCCGGGAGGTAGGCGGTTTCCACGTCGATCCGGACGTCGTGCTTCTCTTCTCTTTTCATGGGCTGGAATTATACCTTGGTGCTGCCACTCGGTACTGCGGTTATTCGCCGGGATGTCCACCTCTGCGTTGTGCCTCGAATGGAGGTCGGGGAAAGGCTGGCCATGGGCATGGAACAGGGACATGAGTCGGCGCTCAGGGTGCAGTTGCTGCCGAAGCGGCGCCCGGTAACCAGCGAGAGCCTGCAATGGGCATCGATACTGCAACAAGGCATGTGGTGTTGCATGCTGGTTGCAGGGGAGCAGTCCGGGTGCTAAAAAAGGCATGCGTTAGGACGAGGAGTTGCCGGGACAAGGAATTCCCCTGGAAACAACAAACTGGAAAAAGACGGACAAGGGGGAAATGTAATGACCACACGTGTCTATTTGAGCAGGGCTGTAAAACTTGCATGCGCGGGACTGGTAACCGGCGGTGCACTGGTTTCCGGAGCGGTCGTAGCGGAAGAGGAGGCGGCGAAGCTCGAGAAGGTCTCGGTGACGGGCTCGCTGATCAAGCGGGTCGACATCGAAGGGGCCAACCCGGTCACCGTCATGGACCGGGAAGCCATCGAGCGCACCGGTGTAACCGATGTCGGTGAACTGCTGCAGCGGCTGCCCGCTTTCTCGGGGTCGCCGATCGGTACCCGCACCAACAACGGAGGCGATGGCAGCGTTTACGTCGATTTGCGCGGCATGGGGCCTGAGCGCACCCTGGTGCTCATCAACGGCCGCCGCGTGGCCGATCCCGATTTCCAGACCATTCCCGCTGCCATGATCGAGCGCATCGATATTCTCAAGGACGGCGCTTCCACAACCTACGGGGCCGATGCAGTGGCCGGGGTGGTAAATATCATCACGCGCAAGGATTTCGAGGGAGTGGAGGTACAGCCAATGTCATTAACCTGAATCCGTGACTTCCCACCCCCTCAACACCTCGTTCACCCGATGATCATCGCGTAAAATGGCATTTGAGACCTGTTTTCCATTTTCACCCAGCAGGTGAATCGTCCATGGCCTTCATTTTCGAGCAGAGCGACA
>QNZQ01000057.1 GCA_003972985.1 Gammaproteobacteria bacterium
ACTGCCTGTTCACCACCTGCTGAATCACGCTCAGGCGATCTATCGCTTTTTGGGTCATCGCAATGGTCTCCTCTGTCACCGCCCCTCCCGAAATCAAAAGGGGTCATTTTAGAATTGGACAAAGGGGACATTACAGCTTTGGGCTAACAAGAGCGGGTGAAGGAACTGGAAAAACAGCTGCAAAAGAACGAGAATTAGGACTCCATCACCATGACCAGGGAAGGTTATGACACTGGCAACCACACTCTGCCGCGCCAGCGTGGGCATCGAGGCCCCGCTGGTCACCGTTGAAGTACATCTGGCCAACGGGCTTCCCGCCTTTCACATCGTCGGTCTTGCGGAAAAGGCGGTGCAGGAGAGCCGCGAGCGGGTGCGCAGCGCCATCGCCAATGCCGGTTTCGAATTCCCGGCACGCCGCATCACCGTCAACCTGGCACCGGCCGACCTTCCCAAGGAAGGCGGGCGTTTCGATCTTCCCATCGCCCTCGGAATACTGGCCACTTCCGGCCAGATACCGGCCGAAAAGCTGGAAAACCAGGAGTTCCTCGGTGAACTGACGCTCTCGGGAGCCGTCCATCCCGTAGTGGGTACCCTTCCCGCCGTGGTTGCCGCCTCCCATGCCGGCAGGGCCCTGTTCCTGCCGCAACAGAATCTCGCCGAAGCCAGCCTGGTCTCGCAGGCCGTGCTCTACCCCCTCGGGCACCTGCTCCAGGTCACCGCCCACCTCTCCGGCGACGCGCCGCTCGAACCCAGCCAGGATCCGGTGCAATCCGAACCCGGCTATGCCGGTCTGCCGGATCTGGCCGAGGTACGGGGCCAGGCACAGGCGAAGCGGGCGCTTACCGTGGCCGCTGCCGGGCAACACAACCTGCTCTTCTCCGGACCCCCCGGAAGTGGCAAGAGCATGCTCGCGCAGCGTCTCCCCGGTATCCTTCCGCCCCTGAGCGAAGCAGAGGCACTGGAGCACGCCACCATCGCCTCCATCGCGGGCCAGGACTTCGATCCGGCAAACTGGCGCCAGCGTCCCTATCGCGCGCCCCACCACACCAGCTCGGCGGTGGCGCTGGTGGGCGGTGGCAGTACACCCCGCCCGGGCGAGATCTCCCTGGTGCACCGGGGCGTGCTTTTCCTGGACGAACTGCCTGAGTTTCCCCGCCATGTGCTGGAAGTGCTGCGTGAACCCCTGGAGACCGGGCAGATCAGCATCTCGAGAGCCGCGGGAAAAGCCGAGTTCCCGGCCCGTTTCCAGCTGGTGGCCGCCATGAATCCCTGCCCCTGCGGCCATCTCGGCGACCCCGCCGGGAACTGCCGCTGCACCTCGGAGCAGATCGCCCGCTACCAGGGACGCATCTCCGGTCCCCTGCTCGATCGCATCGACATCCAGGTCCAGGTGCCCACCCAGCCGGCAGAGACCTTCATCGACAACGACCCGGTACCGGAGATCCCGAGCGCCAGGATCCGCGAAAAGGTGATCGGAGCCCACTACCGGCAGCTGGAACGGCAGGGCTGCGCCAATGCCCAGCTCGAAAACGGTCAGCTCGAGAGGCACTGCCGGCTGGACAGGGAGTGCCGGGCCTTTCTCCTGCGCGCCATGAATTCACTGGGACTTTCGGCACGCGGCTACCACCGCATCCTGCGCGTGGCCAGGTCCATTGCAGACCTGGCGGGGGAGGAGGCTATCGCCCTTCCCCACGTTACCGAGGCCGTCGGCTACCGGCGCCTGGACGCCGGTGCCTCTGTTTACTGATAGAGTGGGCAGTAGGCGTTGATGTAGCACCCCCGCCAGTAGTGCCTGTTGAGGTGCTCGGTGACGAAGTTGGCCACTTCGCGATCGGCCTTGCCAAGGTCCACCCGCCAGTCCACGCCCTTGCGCCGTTCCTGTAGTGTCTCCACCGCTTCCACCGGGTGGTACCGCTCCACCAGCTCCTTGAGCTCGTGCGCGGAAACCTCCTTGGGCAGCTCATTCATGAGTATTACCATCTGTCCATCCTCCTGTCAGATTGACGATCACTTTGGCCACGGCATCGGCCGCACCCAGGTAGGGCGCCAAATGGATGGCAGCTTGAGGATGGAGACGGCGGGCCTTCTCCACTTCAGCAGGAATGTCCTCGCTGACGTGACGACCCGCGGAGAGAAAATAGGGCATCACCACCACTTCGCTGGCACCTTCGGCAATACATCGGCCGATTCCCTCGGGAATTAAGGGCTGTGCCAACTCGAGAAAGGCGGCTTCAACCAGGTCGAACTCTACTCCATCCTCGTTTCTTATTCTTTCACAGAGCCGGCGCACCTCTTCGTTGGAGGCTTCGCGCCGGCTGCCGTGAGCGACCACCAGCAACGCCTTCACGATTCGAGCAGCCTGGTGGCCACCTCGTGGAGGGCACGGGAGATCCCCGGCTGCCCCGATACCCGTTCGAGCTGCGCCCTCACCAGCGCCTGGCGACCGGCATCGAGTCGGCGCCAGCGCGAGAGGTTGCGCAGTAGGCGTGCAGCAATCTGCGGATTGATGCCATCCAGTTCCAGCACCTTGTCCACCAGGAAAGTATAGCCGCTTCCGTCGGGTGCGTGGAAACGCAGTGGGTTTCCGGCGGCAAAGGCGCCGATGAGGGAGCGCACCTTGTTGGGATTTTCCATCGAGAAGGTGGGATGGGAGAGCAGCACCTGGATGCCGGGCAGGGTATCGTCGCGGCGGGACATGGCCTGCACGCTGAACCACTTGTCCATCACCAGCGGGTCGTCCTTCCAGCGCTCGGCAAATTCGGCAAGGATGGCTTTGCGCTCGGGCAGATCGCTGTGTGCGATGTAGCCAAGCGCCGCGATGGTGTCGGTCATGTTGTCCGCCTCGTTGTACTGCGCCAGGCAGAGGGCGTGGGCGGTTTCGCCGCCGCCGGCCATGAGGTATTCCAGCAACAGGTTCTTCAGGCTGCGGCGACCGATGGCCCCCGGCGTGATTTCGTAGATGCCCGGCTCGTGCAGCGCCTTGTAGTGCTCCACCAGCAAAGACTCCAGTTTCCGCCCCACTTCGCCCTTGATCCCCTCACGCACGCGGTGCACCCCTTCCACGTCCATCTTCTCCATCTGGTCCGCGAGCCAGGATTCGGAGGGGAGCTGCAGCACCTCGGCCGCCAGCGCCGGATCCTCGCCGGAGGACTCGAGAGTCCGACGGAAGGTTTCGAGGTAGTCCGCCGGGGCGGTGACGGGCTCGATCCCCGCCTCCACCATCCCCAGGATCATGCGCTGGGCCAGCATCTGGGCGGCATCCCAGCGGTTGAAGCCGTCGCTGTCGTGGGCCATGAGAAAGTGCAGCTGCTCGTCGCTGTAGTCGAAATGCAGCTTCACGGGCGCGGAGAAACCGCGCAACAGGGAGGGCACGGGCGCCTCTTCCACCTCCAGAAAGACGAAGCGCTGCTCCGGCTCGCGCAGTTCGATGAGCGCTGGGTCGGCGCAGGCGTCCTCGCGCACCAGCTTCATGTCGTTGCCGGCCGAATCGAGCAGTCCCACCCTGACGGGAATGTGGAAGGGGGGCTTGTCGCTCTGGCCTGGCGTGTCGGGAACCCGCTGCCGCAGGCACAGGGTGTAGCGCCGCGCGGCGGCATCATACTCTCCACTGACGTCGATCTCGGGCGTACCGGCGTAGTCGTACCAGTGCTTGAACTGGGTGAGATCCCGCCCGGAGGCATCCTCCATGCAGCGCACGAAGTCGTCGGTGGTCACCGCCTGGCCGTCGTGGCGCTCGAAGTAGAGATCGGTGGCCCTGCGGAAGGTCTCCGGACCCAGCAGTTCGGCCTGCATGCGCACCACCTCGGCACCCTTTTCGTAAACCGTGACGGTATAGAAGTTGTTGATCTCCATGTAGTGGTCGGGGCGCACGGGATGCGCCATGGGACCGGCGTCCTCGGCGAACTGGTGGGCGCGCAGCAGGCGCACGTCGTCGATGCGCTTGACGCCGCGCGAACCCATGTCGGCGGAGAACTCCTGGTCGCGGTAGACGGTGAAGCCCTCCTTCAGCGAGAGCTGGAACCAGTCGCGGCAGGTGATGCGGTTGCCGGTCCAGTTGTGGAAGTATTCGTGGGCCACCACTGCCTCGATACCCTGGTAGTCGGCGTCGGTGGCGGTATCGGGACGCGCCAGCACGTACTTGGAGTTGAAGATGTTGAGCCCCTTGTTCTCCATGGCGCCCATATTGAAGTCGTTCACCGCGACGATGTTGAAGACGTCGAGGTCGTATTCCCGGCCAAACCGCTCCTCGTCCCAGCGCATGGCGTGGACCAGCGAACGCATGGCGTGCCCGCAGCGGTCGATGTTCTCCGGCTCCACATGGATGCGCAACCGCACTTCCCTTCCCGACAGGGTGGTGAAACGCTCTTCCACGTGCTTCAGGTCACCCGCCACCAGGGCGAAGAGATAGCTCGGTTTGGGAAAAGGATCGTCCCAGACCGCGTAGTGACGGCCCTCGGGCAGCTCCCCGGTCTCCTCGGGATTGCCGTTGGAAAGCAGTACCGGATACTTCTGGCGATCGGCCTCGATGCGCACGTTGAAACGCGCCATCACGTCGGGCCGGTCGAGATACCAGGTGATGCGCCGGAAGCCTTCCGCCTCGCACTGGGTGCAGAACATCCCGCCGCTGCGATAGAGCCCCTCCAGCCGGGTGTTGGTCTCCGGTGCGATCTCCACTTCGCTCTCGAGGACGAACCGGTCGGGAGGGTCGAAGAGCGTCAGTCCCTCCTCGTCGATGCGGTAGCGGTCGCCGTGGAGCTCGGAACCATCGAGCCGCAGCCACACAGGCGTCAACTCCTCGCCGTGCAGCAGCAGCTCCCTCGCCTCACCAGGGTACGCCGGGTTGCGTTCCAGCGTGAGGCGAGAGATCACCCGGGTACCCTGCTCGCGCAGGTCGAAGAGCAGGTCCGCCGTGTCGATGGTCCAGGGCGGTGGCCGGTACTCTTTCAGATAGACGGTTCTGGGCGAGGATTCCTTGAACATGATCAGCGATGCCGGACGGGGAAAGCCGTTAGTTTACCCACTTTGCGCGGAAAAAAGCTGGATAGGCAGCCACAAGGATTGTTAGGATAAATCCGCATCCACCCTACAGGCCGTCGCCAAAGAACGGCCACCCACCTGAAGGAGATTCGCTGTGTCCACACCCAAGGTAGTCGTCTATTCCACCCTCATGTGCCCCTACTGCGTGCGCGCCAAGTCCCTGCTGCAGTCCAAGGGCGTGGAGTTCGAGGAGATCCGTATCGACATGGACCGCAGCAGGATGGCGGAGATGATGGAGCGCAGCGGGCGCCGGACCGTGCCCCAGATCTTCATCGGCGACACCCACGTGGGCGGGTACGACGACATGGCGGCACTGGACGCCCAGGGCCGGCTGGATCCCCTGCTGGGACTCGAACCCCATTACGACGAGGCCACCTTTGCACACAGCCCCGAGGCTTCGGAAGACGGACCTACATGAGGGAAATGCAACGCATGCGCCTGGACAAGTGGCTCTGGGCGGCACGCTTCTTCAAGACCCGCAAGCTGGCCGCCGAGGCGGTGCAGGGCGGGCACGTGCACCTAAACGGACAGCGCACCAAACCCGGCAAGGAAGTGCAGGTGGGCAGCCGCCTATCCATCAGCAAAAACGGGCTGGAATGGGAGATCAAGGTGCTGGAGCTGCCGAAGCAGCGACGTCCGGCCAGGGAAGCGGCCGGTTTCTACCGTGAAGAGGAATCCAGCCGCTGGCGCCGCGAGGAGGTGCTGGCGATGAGGCGGGCAGAACGGGCGGCAACACCGCTGCGCACCGAGGGGCGCCCCAGCAAGCGCGACAGGCGCCTCATTCACCGCTTCAAGCAGGACGCCTGAGCATGGACGAAGAGGCCTACCGCCAGATCTACCGGGAAGTGAACGATCGCCAGTGCCTGTACGAAAAGGCGATCCTCGCCACCCACTGCAACTGCAGCCTGATGCGCAAGCTGAACCTGGCGGAACGGGAAGCCGCCCACTGCGAGAGCGACGCCGGCCAGCAGCGCTGCCAGCACTACCTGGATGCCCTGCGCAAGGCCATGCGCTTCGCCCTGAAAAGCGGCGACGAAGGCAGCAGCCTGCCCCACGCCCGCGCCATGCGCCTGCAGGTAGGCGGCATGCGGGGACTCTACCGCGCGCTCAACGAGGGCCAGGAGCCGCCCGTGCCCATTCCGGACATCAATGGACTCCTGCAACAGGGACTGGAACGCTGGGGCGGTTTCGACGCATTCCCCTACCAGCAGATCCTGCGGGAGGTCGCCACCTGGGAAGGACGCCGGCCGAAGCGCAGAAGAAAGCGGTAGGAGGCCCGCCTCCGGGCCGCATGGCACAGGCATCGGGATCGCCCCGGGAGACACCGCCACCGTGGGTGATGGGCAAAGTGCAGCCTACCCTTGCGGCCGCTCCCGCACGAAGCTCCCCGGGCAGCTCAATCGGCGAGCAGCCGGTCCACCTGCGCCAGGTAGGGTTCCATCACCGGTTGCAGCTTGCGCCGCATCAGTGTGCCGATGGCGTCGCTCTTGCCAAACACGGGGCGTACCACACCATAGCCGGATCCCGAGAGCACCCGCATCGCCTTGAGCTGCGCTTCCAGGCCCGGGCACTGGCGCAGTATCTCCGCGGCCTGTTCGTTTCGCGCCAGCCAGTCTGCCGACTCCTGTTCCAGGATTTCCAGGGTGGCATCCGCCAGTCCTTCGGGCCGGGCGGGGCTGAAGTGATTCGCCACCACGTCGAGCACCCGGTTGACCACGTCCTGGTTGCCCTGCTTTTCCAGCACCCGCTTCAGCGTTTTCAGCCACTGCTGCCCGGAAGGCGAGAAGAGCCGCAGCAGGAGCGCGGCTAGGCCGTTACCGTTGGCGGCCAGCGCTTCCAGGGGGGCGGCGCATGCCGCGTACTGGCTGGAGGCCGTTGAGGCCTCGGGGAGTTGGTCAGGAAGCGCCGCGAGAAAACCGACATAGTAGGCGTTCTTGCGCCGCGCCCGTTTCCACAACTCTTCGCGGATCCGGTCGCCGACCAGCCCCGGCTGCAGCACCAAGGTGACGGTGTCCATGATCTTCTCCGCCTCGGTCTCGAAGGGCAGGAACTCCACCAGCCATTCGGCGAGCCTCGGGCCCATCTCCCCCCGGACAACGGCCGGCACGCGTAGCATCTGGCGCGCATTTTCGGCATCTTCCATGGCCCACCAGGCACGGCGGGCCAACTCGTCGGTGAGATCCTGGGAATAGACCACCGCCACCACGGCCTCGGGTTCCCCGAGCAGCAGCAGTTCCGCCACGTTCTCCAGCTGCAGGTGTCCCATGCGCGTCCAGCGCTGCAGGTGCAGGGGGTAGCCGGAGGGGGTGCCGAGGACCTGGGTGGAGAGCAGTTCGCGCACCCACTTGAGGTAGAGTTCGTCCTTCACCGTGGGATTGAGCGGGATCTCCATCTCGCCCTTCTCCGACAGGGCATGGAGGATCATGCGCGATTCGTCGATGCGCACCGCCTGCGGCCGGTTGGCCAGCATGACGTTCAGGCGCAGCGAATCTTCCGGTGCCAGTTCCATGCCGGGAGCGAAGTATCAGTGTTCCTTTGGCGGGACATAGTGGGGGTCGGCAGGATTGAGAAAGATGAACTGCCAGTTGCCCGGTTCGAGTTCCACGAAATCGAGCGTGCATTCCTCCAGGTAGTTCTGTGATATCCACCCCTTCGGAGGCTACGCGCAGGTCGGTATCCGTCGGCTCGTCGAACCCCATCTTGTAGTTGAGAGAGCCGTCGGCATTCTCACTGACCGCCAGGCGAAGTGCCATTCCTTCCGTGCCACCCTGTTCCGCGGCCTTCCTGATCTGCTCTGCTGCTGCCGGTGTTATCCTGAACATCTGCTGCCGTCACCTCATTCTGTTCTATCGTTTTCGGGCAAGGGTGGCCACATGAGCCACGAATCGCTCTGCCCAGTTGTTCGAGCCCACGTTACGCATGTGGGAGTAGTTTGCCAACAGGTTCCTGTAGACCAGCCCGTCGTGCTGGCCATCCACGCCGAAACCCCGCGCCACATCATAGGCGAAGCCGATGCCGGCATCGAGATCTTCCAGCCCGGAATAGTGGAACTCATGGGCATTGACGCCCACAGAACGGGCCAGGGGCCATGGATGCCGCGCAGTTTCGCACAGGCGCACATATCCCCTACCCTGCGGTTTCTGGTGCATTTCGACATCGGCCGGAATCACGCCCACCATTTCACAACGCCGTTGGTTCCAGGAAAGGGTGCGGCAGAGGTACATCAGCCCGCCACATTCGGCGTAGGCAGGACCGCCTTCCTCGATGAAGCGACGGATGGAGTCCCGCATGCTCCGATTGGCCTCGAGGCGCTCCATGCTGGTCTCGGGAAACCCGCCACCGATGAACAGGCCATCCAGATCGGCGGGCAATCCGGGATCCCGCAGGGTATCGAAGGGAACCAGCTGCGCCCCGGCCTGCTGCAGGGCCTCCAGGTCATCGGGATAGTAGAAACCGAAGGCGGTATCCCGGGCAATGGCAATGCGCACCCTGGCGATGAAGGAGGTTTTGACCTTTTTACCCGATGGCGGGAATTCGGGAGCCGAGGCACCGATTTCGAGCAGCGATTCCAGATCGACATTCCCGCCCACGTGGTCCGCGATCCTGTCGATGCGACGTTGTGCCTCTTCGGCCTCGTTGCTGGGCATCAGGCCCAGGTGCCGTTCCTCGATACGCACGCTCTCGTCGTGGGGCACGGAACCGATGACCCGCACGTCGGTGTAGTGCTCGATGACCCGGCGCAGCTTCGACTCGTGCCGGGGTCCACCCACGCTGTTGAGGATCACTCCCGCGATGCGGATGTTCGGGTCGAAGGCCTGGTAGCCGAGGATGAGCGGCGCGATGCCCCGCGTCATGCCCCGCGTATCCAGCACCAGCACCACCGGGGCGCCGAGCAGCGAGGCCAGCGCGGCATTGCTGTTGCTGCCGTCCAGGTCCAGGCCGTCGTAGAGTCCCTTGTTGCCCTCGATGACCCCCACCCCGGCTCCGGCCATGTGCCGGGCGAAGAGTTCACGGATCTCGTCGGCCTGCATGGTGTGGAAATCGAGGTTGTAGCAAGCTCGGCCCGCCGCCTGTCCCAGCCACAGGGGATCGATGTAGTCCGGCCCTTTCTTGAAAGGCTGCACCACCTTACCGGAAACCTTGAGCGCGGCACACAGGCCGATGCTCACCGTCGTCTTTCCGGACGACTTGTGGGCAGCGGAGATCATGAAATGGGCCATGGGTTAAATGCAAAAGGCGGTCATCGAGACCGCCTTTTTACAGGATTCGCGCGTGGAATCAATCAGGATTTCGCATGATGGGGATCCACCGCCTCGTCGGCCAGGGAGGTGGGCAGGAACTGCAGCACCCGGATGGCGATGAAGGTGAGCAGCAGCACCAGGGCCACGCCACCGATACCCAAAGCGGTTTCAGCCAGCGTCGGCGAATAGAGGAAGGGCTGACCGTTCACGCCATCGAAGAAACCGCTGGCGACGATGGTCTTTCCCGGGAACATGGCCATGGGGAAGGCCTGCCCGCCGATGACGATGACATAGACGGTGGCAAAGCCCCCAAGTATGACAGAGACGGCTGCCGCAATGATGCCACCCCGTGTCCTGCCGATTGTCGGGTGATAGACCAGCGCCATGGGCAGCAGGCATCCGAGGAAGATCCAGCCAAACCAGAAGAGGAAGGTATAGATGCCACCATTGAGCAGTATGAAGGCTTCGTACTCGTGGTTCTCGGTGGCATAGAGAGTGGCAATGTGCAGCACCAGCGTGAAATAGAACACGGAGGCGGCAAAGACCCCCAGCAGGTTCTTCATGCGGTACAGCACCTTGTCGCCCACTTCCCGGCCATCGAGCTTGCTTACGAAGAGCAGTACCAGGATGTAGATGGCCAGTCCGTAGGCAAAGGACATGATCACGAACATGGGGGCATAGATGGCCGCGTCATATCCCTGACGGGCGACGAGAAATCCGAAGATGGAACCGGTACCGGTGGTGAGGATGATCCGCCACACGAATGCCGTCACCCCTGCAGGTTTGTAATAGGCAGTCATGCGACGGTCCATCATGAACCACAGGTAGACGGCCACTATAACCATGAAACCGGTATAGAGGAAAATGTTCCAGGCGAAGATCGACTTGAAGTTGTAGTGCGTCATGGCCACCAGCAGGCGATCGGGTTTGCCCAGGTCCAGTACCAGCACCGCCAGTCCGCCCATCAGCAGGGTGATGGCCAGCAATCCGGAGAGTCGGCCCAACGGCTTGTAGAGTTTCTTTTCGAAGACCGACCCGATGGAAGCCACGTTGAGTGCCCCCGATGCTGCCACGATGAGGAAGATGGCGAACACATGGGGCATCCCCCACACGATCTGGTTGGTCATGCCGGTCACCCAGTGGCCCTCGTGCTCCATGTAGAAGACCGCGGCGCCGGCAATGGCGACGAACACACCGAGAATGGCCAGAATGCCCCAGTACTTGGGACTCTCGATACCCCACTCGCTGAAGTGAACCTTTTTCATGAACTTCACCCGCCTCTACGTAAATTCAAATCAGATATTGGTGTAACGCACGCCGGTGTTGAGCTTCAGATCGGCACGAATCTGAACACTGGGATACTTTTTCAATGCCTTGGAAACCGGGCTCTCGGGATCCTTCAGATCACCGAAGACGATGGCCTGATGTTTGCAGGCATCCTGGCAGGCCGTGGTGGTCTGGCCATTGTCCAGGCGATGCACGCAGAAATTGCAGGACTCGACGCAGCCCTTGCCACGTGGCGTGTGAGTCAGCTTCGCGGCCACGTCGGCATGAATGAAGGAGCGCGCCTTGTAGGGACAGGCCATCATGCAGTAGCGGCAGCCGATGCAGATGTGGCGGTCCACCATGACAATGCCGTCCACCCGCTTGAAGGATGCGCCCGTGGGACAGACATCGACACAGGGCGGGTGTTCGCAGTGCTGGCACATCATCACCAGATTGGTCAGCATGCCGGTCATGTTGTCCTTAAGCTTCACTTGGCGGATCCAGTGGGGACGCTGGCGTTCCCAGAGTTCCTCGCTGGCCCCTTCGGGCTTGTCCACCAGGTCCAACCCGTTCTCCTTGTTGCAGGCCTCGACACAGTCCTTGCATCCCTCGGCACACTTGCTGGTGTCGATGAGCATTCCCCAGCGAACCTTGTCGGTGACCGGCGTGGTACGCGGTTCGGCCTGAGCCTGCAGGGTGTGCAGGATCACTCCCGGCGCAACGGTAACTGAACTGGCAACCACCGCTTTCTTGAGGAAATCGCGGCGTCCGGAATCGTTCGACTTGGACATACTCATTTCTCTCCGGGAACGGTGCTGTGGCAACTGAAGCAGTCGATATGCACGGCGGCATAGTCATGACAGCTGTCGCAGAACTGGCCTTCGGCATTCACGGGCACGGGCTTTCCTTCGGCATCCTTGCGGGCGTGGCAATCCACGCAACCCGCCAGGCTGTGCTTGCTGCCACGAATACCCTGGTGCACGGCGAGGTCCCGCTGGTGCTTGATGAACTCGAAGTGATCGCGGCGCATCACCTCCGTGGGTTCCACGCAACTCTTGAGCTTGTCCGCCTTGGCGGTACCTTCCACCGCTTCGCCGGCAGATACGGTGCCCAGCCACAGGCTGGACACCAGGATTGCCGGCAGAGTGATACTGCTTTTGCCAGTCATTTGAAAAGCCTCTGCTTTCGTTGTTACTCGCCCAGGCCCATCTTGATGTAGCCGGTGGGACAGACATCGGCGCAGATGTGGCAGCCGACACAACGCGAATAGTCGGTAGCCACGTAGCGACCCGTGGTCCGCTTGTCCTTGGGCACACGGTAGACAGCATCCTGCGGGCAGTAGATGACGCAGTTGTCACACTCGAAGCACATGCCGCAACTCATGCAGCGATCCGCTTCCTTCTGCGCCGTCTCCTCGTCCAGACCCTTGACCCGCTCCTTGAAGTGACCCAGCACCTCGTCGGCAGTGGGAACATCCTCTTCACGCTTGTAGCGGGGCGTGATCTCGAAGTGACCCAGGAACATCTCGTCGGTACTGATGATCTCGGCGAAGGAACGGTCCTCGAAGTTGTGTACGGCAAAGTTGGCATCCGAAGTGCCGCGCATATCCCCTGCCTTTTCCGGATCGAAGGGCTCGGGATCGAGGCCTGCCTCGTGCAGTTTCTCCAGCAGGTCGAAGTGGTGCACGTCCACCTTGGGACGCTTCTTGATCTCCTCGCCCTTGAGGAACTCGTCTACCGACTCGGAAGCCACCCAGGCCTGGCCGATAGCGGTGGTGAGCAGGTGGGGACGCACGATGTCACCAATGGCAAAGTGATTCGGCTTGTCCTTGAGCTGGTAGTTGTTGGTGGTGTCCATGAGGCCACGACCGTTGTCGAAGCTTTCCAGGCCCTCCAGATCACCGCCCTGACCGATGGCGGCCACGATGATGTCGGCTTCCAGCACGCGCTCCGTGCCTTCCACCGGCTTGGGCGTGTTGCCCTCCATCACGCAGTCGCACACCTTGAGGCCGGTGGCACGGCCGTCGGCACCCTTGATCACTTCCAGGGGCATGACGCCGTCGAGAATGGTGACGCCCTCCTTCAGGGCATCCTCGATCTCGTGCTCGGCGGCCATCATCTTGTCTTTGGTGAACAGGGAGGTGAGGGTCGCATCCACGGGCTCGCGGGTGCTCTCCAGGGAATCGTCGTGCACGACGCTGTCGTCGTTGACTACGTCCTCGGGATTCCCCGACATGTTGGGGCTGGTGCCGATACGGCGGGCAACGGAGACCACGTCGATGGAGGTATCGCCACCACCCACGCAAACCAGTTTCTTGCCGGTGACCTTCATGCGGCCCTCGTTGAAGGCCTTGAGGAAGGCAACACCGGTAACGCAGTTGGGAGTGCCTTCCCAGCCGTCCACGGGCAGGGCACGACCGGTCCAGCAACCGATGGCCCAGATGACGGCATCGTAGTTGTTGTCCAGCTCCTCGACGCTGATATCCTTGCCCACGCGGGTATTGGTTCGCACTTCCACGCCCATGTCGACGATACGCTGGTTTTCCGCGGCCAGCTTGTCGCGGGGTACCCGGTAGTTGGGGATGCCGTAGCGCATCATGCCGCCCAGCTCGGGCTGAGCTTCGAACACGGTAACCCCGTGACCCATGAGGCGCAGCTGGTAGGCCGCAGCCATGCCGCCGGGGCCACCGCCGATGATGGCGATCTTCTTGCCTGTGTCCGGACCCGGCTTGAACTTGTAGCCGTTCTCCAGCGCCACGTCACCGATGAACTGTTCAATGGAGTTGATGCCGACGTGATCCTCCACCTCGTTGCGGTTGCAGCCGTCTTCACAGGGTGCGGGACAGACGCGACCCATCATGGAAGGGAAGGGGTTGGCCTCTGCCGCGCGGTAGAAGGCGTACTCGTGCCAGTCCTCGTCTGCAGGCGGCTTCTCGATACCGCGAACGATGGAGAGCCAGCCACGCACGTCGTGACCGGAAGGACAGCTGCCCTGGCAGGGAGGCGTTTCGTGCACATAGGTAGGGCACTTGTAGGAGGTGTCGTAATTGAAGACATCCTCGGTCCAGTCGTCCCAGGTGTGCTTGCCATCTTCGAACCGACGCCAGGTGATGCTCTTGTTCATCTCATCGCTAGGAGTTGCCATTGTCACTCTCCATACCAGTTAAACTGTTGCCCTTTCGGGATGTTTTATTCGTAAAGGGAGGCCGCCTGCTCAGGCAGCGTCCTCCTCGGATTCCTCTTCGCCCTCTTCCTGCTGCCCGGTGAGGATCAGCGCATTGGACACCAGCTGGTGTACGCTCACGATCTGATCCATATCGAACCCGTAGTAGGGGATGACCTTGGTGAACTGCGACTTGCAAATGGCGCAGATGGCGGCCATGTGGGTTACCCCGTATTCGTCGGTGGCCGATTTCAGTGCATCCATGCGCGGCTTGGCGCCCTTGACCCGCAGCTCCATGAGGTCGTCGGTGAGCAGTCCACCGCCCCCGCCACAGCAGAAGGTGGCTTCCTTTATGGTGCCCTCGGGCATGTCCACGTAGTTGTTGCACACCGCCTTGATGACGTTGCGCGGGATCTCGAACTGGCCGCCCGGCTTGTCGCCCATGCGCGTGGCACGTGCCACGTTGCAGGAGTCGTGGAAGGTGACCACCATGTCGTCGTTGGCCGACTTGTCGATGTTCAGCGTACCCTTCTGGATCTCGCCCCAGGTGAACTCCAGTATGTGCTGGGGTACCGGATAGTCGGGATCGAGAAAATCGAAGGGACCGGCCAAGGTGTTCAGGAAGGCGTAGGCCACCCGCCAGGCGTGACCGCACTCGCCGAAGACGATGCGCTTGACCCCCAGGTCCAGCGCTGCCTTGCGGATACGCAGGGAAATCTTGCGCATGTTCTCGTAGGAGCCGATGAACATGCCGAAGTTGGCCGCCTCGGAGGCATAGGAACTGAGCGTCCAGCTCACGCCGGCTTCGTGGAACACCTTGCCGTAACCCATGAGACCATCCACGTGGGGCTCGGCGAAAAAGTCCGCCGAAGGCGTGACCAGCAAGATCTCGGCGCCCTTCTCGTCCAGCGGATAACGCACATTGACGCCGGTCTCGTCGAAGACGTCCTCTTCCAGGCCTTCCAGGGTGTCGGCCAGCGCCGGCTCGGGGAGGCCCAGGTTGTTACCGATGCGGTAGACCTTGCCGATGATCTCGTTGCAGTACTTGTCGCCCACGCCGATGCGGTCCATGATCTCGCGCGCCGCCATGGAGATCTCGGCAGTGTCTATCCCGTAGGGGCAGAAGACCGAGCAGCGGCGGCACTGGGAGCACTGGTGGTAATAGTTGTACCACTCGTCGATCACCTCCTTGGTGAGATCGACGGCCCCCACCAGCTTGGGGAAGAACTTGCCGGCAAGGGTGAAGTAACGGCGATAGACCTTGCGCAGCAGGTCCTGGCGCGCCACCGGCATGTTCTTGGGGTCGGCGGTACCCAGGAAATAGTGGCACTTGTCGGTGCAGGCACCGCATTTCACGCAGGAATCGAGGAAGACCTGCAGCGAACGGTACTTCTTGAGCATGTCGCCCATGGCCTCGAGGGTCTTCTCCTTCCAGTCCTCGGGCATCTCACCGGGAAAACCCAGTGCTTCCATGAACTCCGGCTTGGCACGGAAGGTTTCCAGGTGCGCCATGGTGTCCGGCTCGATCTTCGGAACCTCGGTGACGCCGGTGATCTCGGGAACTTCAAAACTCGCTTTAGCCATGAGCTGGACCTTTCGCCTCTTTATTGTGCTTGCAGTTCAGATGTCAGGAATTTTCTTCTTCCAGCTTGCGTGCCCACTTGGCCACGTGTCGCTGCTCTCTCGGGTTGTCCACCATGTTGCGTGTGGGACTGAAGAACACGCCCACGCCATGCAGCAGCTTGCTGTAGGGGAAGACGATCATCAGCACCGAAACCAGGAACAGGTGCACCACCAGCAGGAAGTCCGCCGGCAACGGCTTCAGGTCGAAGGTGAGCAACCCCATCACGAAGTCTTTCAGGCCGACGATGTCGGTGTGTGCCACGAAGGTCATGGAAGCACCGCTCAGACCGATGAGCACCAGCAGGGCGAGCATCAGGTGATCGGAGGGGGCGGTGATATAGCGCACCCGGTCGATGAGGAAGCGCCGCGCCCACAGCCCCAGGAGACCGATGATCATGGCAAAGGCGGCATACTTGCCGAAAGGCTGGATCAGTTCGACCACCAGCGGCACTGGCTCGATGAAGTAGCGCAGGTGGCGCAGCAGCACCAGCAGCAGCCCGAAATGGAAGAGCACGGCAAGAATCCAGAGCAGCTTGTTGCTCTTGAAAAGGCTTTCGAAAAAGGCCACTTCGCGGAACATGCGCAGCACCACACCACCCTTGGTCACCGGGGCCGGCGTAGTCGCAATCTTCAACGGTGCAGGCACCTTTGCGTAGAGCCAGATGCGGTACAACAGGCCCAGAACGAAGATCGCCGTGGCGGCATAGAAGAGAGCTGCGATAGTGATGGTCAGAAACGACATGTTTCGAAAACTCTTTCAGGTTGAAAGGGATCGGGAAGGCGCCAAGCGGCGCCCTCCCTGTTCACCGGTACGTCGTCAGACGCAGCCAGTCGGCTTGGGAAGGCCGGCATAGCGGCACGCCTGCTTGCCGGGACCGTAGGGGAACAGGCCGTAGAGGTACTTGCTGTTGCCCTTGTCCTTGCCCAGGCGCTTGCCCACTGCCTTGGTCAGTACGCGAACGGCAGGAGCGATCTGGTACTCTTCATAGTACTCGCGCAGGAAGTTGATGATCTCCCAGTGCTCGTCGGTGAGTTCCAGGTCGTCTTCCTTGGCCATCACCTCGGCAACACCCGGCTCCCAATCGTCCAGGTTTACCAGATAACCTTCTTCGTCTGTTTCCAGAGTCTTACCATTTACTTCGATAGGCATTCTTCTATCTCCTAGCAATCAATCAAATAAAAAATCATTACCCAGTGCAGGGATCAAACCCACGCCTGAACCTTGTTGCTGGCATCCACCAAGTCCACGAAACCTGCGTAGTCCACCATCTCCACGCCTTCGATCACCCGGTCGGCACTCAGACCACGTGCCTTCAGGTCGGGCTCGAGAACATAGACCTTCCTGTCACCAGCGGCGCTGGAAACCAAGTCCGTGATCACCGTGTTCTTGAGTGCGCCATACACCGCGTCCTCGTACAGCAGAATGGAGGAACCGGCCTTGGACAACCGCAGACAGGTTTCCAGGGAGTTCTTCTCGAACGGCGATTTGTTTACCGTGTGCAATTCGCTCATTGTCATCTCCTCAGAAACTGAATACCACGTCGGATTCTTCCATCAGCTCGACCACCTTGTCGGAATCCACGACTTCCACGATGTTGTCCACCGTCTCCTCGGTCTCCCAGTCTTCCCACTCGACCTCGACGAGATCTTCGGCGGTGAGGCCGCGGGCTTCCAGGGAGGCCTTGTCCACGTACATGTGGCGCACTTCGTAGTCACCCAGCGTGCGGTAGGTGGGCGAGAAGTTCTTCATGCCGATCTCCGAGGTGTCCTGGCCCTTCACCAGCTCGAATACACCGTCATCGACGAACATGAGGCTGACTTCCTGCTCGAAGGCCGCCGCGATGAGCACCACTTCCAGGGACTCCCAGGCATGGATGGTGCCGTAGGGCGCACGGCGATTGAGGAACATGAACTTCTTTGTATCAGACATTGATCAATCCTCCGTTCAATCGCCGAACACGACCAGCTTTTCACACTGGATCGCCGCTTCCACCAGCTGTCCCAGGCCGGAGATGCGGAACCGGGGCGCAATGTTGGTGGCGTCCTTGCCGTTCCGCTCGGCCTCGCCCTCGTCCACGATGCCACGGCGCTGGGCCGCCGCCACGCAGACCACCAAGTCGAGGTCGTACTTCTCGGCCAGCTCCACCCAGTTGTTGACCACGTTGCGGTCGTCCTGGGGGGGCGTGGTCAGGCGGGTGCCGTTGAGCACGCCGTCGTGGTAGAAGAAGACGCGGAAACACTCGTGACCCTTCTCCAGCGCCGCCTTGGTGAAGTGGTAGGCGGAGTCGGAGGCCTGATGCTGGTAGGGGCCTTCGTTTACCTGTATCGCAAATTTCATGAGCTGTGTGACTCCCTGGCCGATCAGAAGCGGATGTGCGCAGACTGGTTCAGGTTGTTGCGGCTGCCGCGCCAGTTGTCGATGTGGTACTTGGTGAACGGCAGGTCGGTCAGCTCGAAGAAGCGCTTCCAGCCGATGCGCTCGACCCACTCACCCATGCGCTCCCACTCGTTGGCATTCTCCTTGTATGCCTTGAGGATCTTCTTCACGACGGCCGCCACTTCGGGCCAGCGCGGCGCGTTGTTGGGAATGTTGGAAGCCACCAGCTTGTGGAACATGGGCTTGGTACGCGCGTTGGAATGCTTGCCCCCGACCCAGATCGACAGCCGAGTGTACTCGGAGTCGTTGATCTGCATGGGCGGGCAGGGTGGGAAGCAGGCACCGCAGCAGATGCACTTCTTCTCGTCCACTTCCAGGGTGGGCTTGCCGTTGACCATGGCAGGACGGATGGCCGCTACCGGGCAACGGGCCACGACGGCCGGACGCTCACAGGCGTTGGCCACCAGGTCGTGGTTGATCTTGGGCGGCTTGGTGTGCTGCACGTTGATGGCGATGTCACCCTGGCCACCGCAGTTGATCTGGCAGCAGGAGGTGGTGATGTGAACCCGGTTGGGCATCTCCTCCGCCACGAACTCGTCGTACAGCTCGTCCATCAGCGCCTTCACCACGCCGGAAGCGTCGGTGCCGGGGATGTCGCAGTGCAGCCAGCCCTGGGTATGGGAGAGCATGGTCACGGAGTTACCGGTACCACCGACCGGGAAACCGGCCTCTTCCACGCGCTTGATGAGGGGCTCCACCTTGGACTCGTCGGTCACCATGAACTCCATGTTGCCGCGCATGGTGAAACGGAGATGGCCATCGCAGAACTCGTCAGCGATGTCGCAGATGGTACGCAGGGTCAGGATATCCAGCTGACGGGCGGAACCGGTCTTCACGGTCCATACTTCGTCGCCGTTCTTGGAGACATGGTGCAGGACACCGGGACGGGGACGGTCGTGATAGGCCCACTGGCCATAGTTCTTGCGCAGCGTGGGATGCATGTACTGGAAGTGATCGGGCGTTCCAGATTCGATGGGCATGCGAGGTTGATCGGACATGCGTACCTCCTAGAGATTTGAATTCGGTTGTATCCTTTCCCGGCAGCGATCCCAGGGACCGCTGCCGGTCAAACGGTTGCTAATTCGGTAAAGCGGTCAGCTGGCCGCGGCCTTCTTGCGCTCTTCCCACTTGGCGGCTTCCTCGTCCCAGCCATCCATGCGGACATAGCTGGAGGTACGCGGACGCTCGACCATGTTGGGATCGACGTCGACGCCGATGCCTTCCAGGAAATTGGCCAGACCGATGCGCTCGATCATCTCGCCGGTGCGCTCGTGCTCAAGGGCGTTCTCGGCGAAGAAATCGATGATCTCCTCGGCCAGTTCCACCAGCTTCTCCATGTCCTCTTCGGTGTCGGTCTTGAAGAAGGGAATGAGAACGGTGCCGAACAGGTCACCGATCTTCAGGGTCCGCTTGCCGCCGATGAGGATGGTGGCGCCCTTGTCGTCACCGGGGGAGAGCGCCTTGGTCATGACGTTGATGCAGTGCATGCAGCGCACGCAGTCCTTGTTGTTCACGTCGAGGGTATCGTCGTCGTTCAGGGACAGCGCATTGGTGGGGCAACGGCTGATGACGTTGTCCACCACGTACTTGCGGCCCTTCTTCTCGACGAAGGCCTTGACCTCGTCCTGATCCACTTTCATGTCGTCACGCCAAGTGCCGATGATGGCCATGTCGGCGCGCTGAATGGAGTTGGTGCAGTCGTTGGCGCAGCCACTGACCTTGAACTTGAACTTGTAGGGCAACGCGGGGCGGTGCATGTCGTCCTGGAAGTTGTTCAGCAGGGTGCGCATGATGTTGTGCTCATCAATGTTCGAGTGCTCGCAACGGGCCGCACCCACGCAGGACATGCCGGTGCGCACGCAGGGACCGGCGCCGCCGAGATCCCAGCCAAGCTCGTTCATTTCGTCGAAACAGGGCTGGATGGCGTCGGAGTCCATGCCCACCAGCATCAAGTTGCCGGTCTGGCCGTGCATGCAGATCATGCCGGAACCATACTTTTCGTCGATGTCGATGATCTTGCGCAGCATGTCGGTGTTGTAGAAGAAACCGGGAGCCGGCTGGATGCGCATGGTGTGGAATTCGGCGGCCTTGGGGAAACGAGGCTTGCCCTCGTCATCCTTCAGCTCGGTGAAGCGGGGAATGATGCCGCCGCCATAACCGAAAACGGTGATGGTGCCGCCCTTCCAGTATCCGAGACGGGTTTCATAGGAAGTTTCCAGCTGACCCAGCAGGTCGTTGGCCATGGCATTGATGCGCTCGCTCGGGTGCTCGTCGCGCAGACGCTTGATGCCCTTGATAAAGCTCGGCCATGGGCCATCCTCGAGCTGGTCAATCATGGGTGTATTGTGTTTTTCGATCGCCATTTTGAAGTCTCCTGACTAGATCGTGAATTACGGTAATTCTGTACGGGAGCCACCACCGCCGGCCGCCGGGGCCTCTGTTTCCGTGGTGGTGACTCGCTGGTGTCACTCCTCTGATGATGCCAGGTACGATTTTGCCACTGGCTCAACCGCCTTCATCAACAGCCGCTAATATATCCGAGCGCCGAGCTGCATACACCCCGCCATCGGGGGTATTCCGACGACTTCCTTCTACCCCTTTTGGGATAGAGCGCATGGAGCAGTAAACCTCGCGGGATCCATCCTCATTTCGAAACCAACGCAGCTCCTTGTTTTTAAAGGGCTGTTCCCGAATACCCAGAGGCGCGCTCTGTTGGCGCCAGCCGCCGGAATCAACGAAATTCAGTAATTTAGAGTATACTCAATGTGCAAATCGGCCACAGATACTAGGGCCAGAAGGGTTCAGCGTCAAACCACGTTAAAAGCAGTATTGATCTGGATCAAATCAATGCCATATTCTGGCGGCAGGCCCCAGTGGATTTTCGGGAGAACAGGACCATGATGAACAACGAACCCCTTGCGCTGAGCAACATACTCGTCTCCAACTACGAGCTCGAGAGCTTCGAACAGCTGCTGGAGCTGATCCAGGAGTACGCCCGCGCGGGCGAGCGCTTCCTCAAGTTCGACGTCAAACCCGAGTTTCCCGATACCCCGGAGGACTGGGAAGACCGCATCGAGGCCGCCTTCAGCGGCAGGGTATAGTGATGGACTTTCTCGATCCCGGACTGCGTCCCGATACCACGCCCGTCTCGCCCGCCGAGAAGGCGCGCCTGGAAGGCGAACTGGTGGACCTGCAGAAGAAGCTGGACCGGCTCGCGCCGGACGCAGACGAGGAACGCAACCGGATCCGCCTGCACATGGCGCGCAACCTGGCGGCACTGGAACGCGGCGAAGAGGCTTGGCCACTGGCCCGTGCCGCCTTCGATCATTTCGTTGCCGGCGAGGAGTGGGAAGAGGCCGCTGACGCCTGCAACATCCTCTACCAGAGCGACCAGCCCGGCTCCCTGTCAGCCCTTGGCCAGGGCATCTGGCTGGCGGTGACCTACCCCATCAACCCCGAGATCACCATCGAACTGCTGCAACACGTCATCGACGACACGCCGAAGGATTCGGATGGCGCCGCCGTGGCCGCCGCCACCGCTGCCTTCATCGCCGACATCCGCGCCACCGAGCAGCCCCGGCGCGACGACCTGCTCTTCTTCACCCAGCAGATGCTGGGCAACGTGGCCCGGCGCCACAGCGACGTGGAGAGCCAGGAGCAGTTCGACTACTGGATCGAGAAGCTGGAACTCGACCAGCCGAACAAGTTCCTGGTGCGGCTGCGCAACATCGTGGATGTGCTGGTGCAGGACGACTGGTGGTTCGACCGCGACGAGCTGCAGTCGCGCCTGCCGGAGGAGTGAGATGTTCTGGGAAGAGGAGTCCGCCGCCGACACCCCGGAAACCGCCAGTGCCCTGGATCTCTCCTTCGGCATCCAGAGCCGGATGCTGCCGGTGGACCACCTGCATGCCCTGAGCCGTGCACTCGAGGAGCTGCTGCCGGAGCTGAAGGAAGCCGGTATCGGTGTGCACGAGATCCACTTGGCCGGATCCCAGAACGGCTGGGAACGCCCGGATCCCGCCTTGGGCCAGCACCTGATTCCCTCGCGGCGAAGCCGCATGCAGCTCCGGGTCCCCCGGGAGCTCTCCGACGAGGTGCGCCAGCGCCTAGAAGGCGCCACCCTGGACCTCGACGGCTTCGAACTCACCCTGAAGCAGGCGCGGGAAAAACCCCTCTTCAGCCACCCCACCCTCTATGCACGCCACCTGCTCATACTCGAAGGCGAGAAAGAGGATGAAAACCGCTTCCTGCAGCGTATCGCGCAGGAACTCGAGGAGAGGGAGATCCGCATCAAGAAGGCCCTGTGCGGCAAGACCACTGAAATCGCCACGCCCGACGGCCCGCTCTACACCCGCAGCCTCATGCTGGCGGACCTGACGCCCGGGCAGTCACTGCGCCTCCAGGAGCAGGGGCTGGGAGAACACCGCCACCTGGGATGCTGCCTGTTCCTGCCCATGAAGGGAATCCAGAGCCAAGACGAGGATTGACCCGAATCAGGGAAAGCTCCGGGACGACGCCATCAAGAACTGCAAGTTATTGACAAAGCGGGGCGGGCGCCTGATCGGAAAACTTCGGAGGCAGGGATGCCGACGCAGAGCCTACATGGATGTATTCACGGCGGTTTTCCGAGCAGGTGCCCGACCTGCCCAAATTAGATGATGGGGTCTTGGGGAAAAGCCGGGGTGACTGCAATCACCGAACTGTATTAGAATTTCGGCACTTTTTTACCCACGCATCGCCACAGCAGGCGGTGCCCGACCGAGCTGGAGGTGACTGAACATGTCCTATGAAGTGAATGGCCAGACTATCGAAACCGATGCCAACGGCTACCTGACGGACCCCAACGACTGGAACGAGGAAGTGGCCAAGGTGATCGCAGAAGCCGAAGGCGTGGAGCTGACCCAGGAGCACTGGGACGTGATGAAGTACCTCCGCGACACCTATTTCGAGGAGAACGGGCACCAGCCCAACAACCGCGAAATGGTCAAGGCCATGAGCAAGATCTGGGGACGCAAGGTGGGTTCTAAGGATCTGTTCATGCTCTTCCCCGGTGGCGGCGGCCCCTCCAAGCAGGCTGCCAAGATCGCCGGCCTGCCCGAGAGTAAGCGCAAGGGCGGTTACTGATCGCGCATTCTGCCGATCGAACGCAAGGGGCGGCCACCAGGCCGCCCTTTGCACTTCCACGCTATTTCTTCTTCCAGCTTCCGCCCTTCCTGTACCAGTACCCCCGGGGCGCCTCCTCGACCCAGATGCGGGCGAAGGTCTTGCGGATATCCTCCTCCCATTCCGGGTGACCGTTGGCGCGGGCGATCTCCCGGTAGAGGGCATTGCGATCACGGTTCTCGTCGGCCACCAGTTTCTTCACCCTGTTGCGCTCCTTCAGCGGCACCGCCTTAAGATCACGGATGGCCACCAGCCCCGACTCGTTGAAACCGATGGCTCCCTTGCGATACCAGGGCTCCAGCTCGCGCTGGCGATTGTGCATGGACTTGCGCAACCGCGAAATGGCCGGCGTGTTGATATTGATATCGGCCTGGGAGGCCTGCACGGGTTCCACCAGCCACTCCAGCAGGTGCCCGGCAATGAGCAGCGCAACACCGGGTTGCCCCGGCAACTGCCGCCTCAAAAGGGACTGCTCGTCACCCTTCGAACCTTCTTTCTGTTCTTCCTTCGGCTCCTGCGCAGGAGCTGCCTCATCACCCTTGAGTACATCACGGACGATGGTTCGCGCCGCTTCCTCGGCTGCGGCAGCGGGAAAATAGATGTTTATGGTCACGCAGGCACTGAGCAACAGGCTCAGCAGGGGCCAACCGGATCTCTTCAACATGGCTTCACTCCACGACAACGCCTTCGAAACGGATCTGCTTCAGTCGAGAGAGCAGATCCTTCCAGGCCACGCGGCGATTTCGTCCGATGACGTCCACGCGCGGGAGCCTGGCACTCACTCGGATATACCCCTCGCTGATGAGCACGCATGACGTCCACGCGCGGGAGCCTGGCACCCTTGACGATATAATAGCCTCCCTTGGGTCCCGGGGCACCATCCAGTTCAGCAGTGTCCCCTTTCAGCCGGATGCTCAGCTGGAGCCGGTCGTAGGCGAAATCCTTGAACATGCCCAGGAAGGTGCCGGACAGTCCCGCTGCCATGCCGTTGCCCAACTCGGTGAGATTGTCGATGGCCTTCTGGCTGATACGGTGGCGGCGCCTGTCCTTGGGCGGCGATCTAAGTTCGGCCTCGAAGGCGGCCAGCTCCCAGCCCACCAGCCGCAGATTGTGCACGTAGCCCTCGAGCGAACCCTCGATACGCCCGAAGGAGAAGGTCTGGGAGACCTGGGCCAGATCCAGGTTCTCCAGGCGGATGCTCGTCTCCAGCACCGGCGCCACGCCGAACGGGTCCTCGACGCTCAACCCCTCGATCACCACGCGGCCGCCGAAGACCTCCACCACCAGCTCGCCATCGAGCTGCAGCCGACCATCGAGATAGTGCACCTTGGGGATGTCGGCATTCAACTCCCCCTGCATCGGTGGCCAGTCCAGGGCCTGGCTGACTTTTTCCAGCCGGACCCCTTCCAGGGAGGCGCTCGCCTGCCACCTCAGGCTGCCCCCGAGCAGCCCGCTCAGGTGCAGATCGCGCAGCCGCAGCCGGCCACTGAGCAGCTCCAGGGAAAAGGGCTTCATCTCCAGCCGGTCACCGCTGGCCAGGAACCGGGCATCCAGGCTTCCCAGCTTCACCCGGTAGAGATGCCCCTCCCGCCAGCCCAGGCTGGAGAGCTCCGTCCCGCCCTCGCGCGCCCAGATGACGCGACCTGCGAGCCCCTCGAAGCCGAACCGGTGCGCCTGCCCGTCCTCGAGATCGACCTTTTCCAGGTGCAGGAGAAAGCGCTGCAGGCCTCCCTTCTCGACCTGCAGCTCTCCTTTCGCCCCGCCCCGCACCGTCAGGGCATCCAGGGCAGTACCGATGAGGAGTGGCTGCAGCAGGAGGCCGTAGGTTCGCTCCAGTGAGTCGGCACTGTATTCCAGCGCCAGCTTTTCCAGTGTCCCGTTCTGCGTGCTGCCCGTACCGCTGAAACGGAACACCTTCGGGTAGCGGCCGGCAAAACGGCGCAGCTTCCATCGCCCCCTTTCCGGCTCGCCTTCGATTGCAACCTCCGCGGAAAAGGGGGTCTTCGGATCGAATTCGACGAAGAAGGGATCGAAATAGAGCTGGCCACGGTGCACCGCCACCTTCAGCGAGCCACGCAGGAATGAAGCCTTCCCCGACAGGTCCGCCGTTACCCGGCCCTTGAGCTTCTCCCCCACGTGCAGTCCCTCCGCATCGGAAAACTGCAGCCGGTCCGGCTCGAGCTTCAGCGCCAGCTGCCAGGGACCCTGTTCCTCCAGAGAGCCGCTGGCTTCGGCGCCGAGCGTCCCGCCACCCTCCCATTGCGGCAGCTGCCATGCCAGGAGCGGTTGCAGCGCCAGCTTCAGCAGCTCGAGCTGGAACTGCCAGTGTCGCCCCTGGCGTGAGAGGCTTCCCTTCAGAACACCCTTTCCCGTCCGCAGCTCATCCACCCGCAGCTGCAGCTCCGCCGGAGCCTGGTGCCAGCTCAACTCGCCCCTTGCGGTTTTCCAGGGCGGTGCGGCAAAAGAGAAGGTTGCCGCCTCGCACCGGGAACCACCACCGGAGAAAAGCGAGAAGGCCGGGCACTGCAGCTGGATATCCCGAAACTTCATGTCCGGCTCCCGGAGTCGCAGCGCCTCGGCCGCGAGCTGCAGTCGCAGCTGCGCGGAATCCGTGACTCCGGCCTGCAGGTCCAGCGCCTGCACTGCCCAGCCCTCACCCTCGACCCTTTCCGCCTGGAACGACACCTGTTCCACCGCCGGAAGCCGCAGCGACATCAGGACCAGGCCGAAAAGCCACAGCAGCCGCTTATGCAGGGTCATCGCCTCCACCCCGGGAAGACCAGTGAAAAAAGGGGATGCTCAACGTTTCCCGGAGCTCGAAGGTATATTATTGGACGGGTCCACGACAAATTCCGGATACACTGAAAAAGGCAGGGACGCCCCGATCGAAAACCAAATATACTCCGACCTTCGAAGCAGCAACAGCGGTCATGTTCATTCACGAGAGAGAAAAGAGGCTCCCGCTCAAGGCCCTGCTGGTGGCAACTGCCGGCCTGCTGCTGTCACTCTTCGTCTTCCAGGTGGTGGCCACCATCCTTTCGTCGAAACTTCTGCTCGGCGTCTCCGTGGATACGGAACCCGGCCACCTGCGCATCACTGCAGTCCTTCCCGGCTCACCCGCCGAGAGGGCGGATTTCCAGCCGGGCACCATCCTGAGCCGGGTGAACGACCATCCCGTGCGGAATTCGAGCGATATCGCCAAGGCATTGCGCTCGAACCCGGGGAGCAGCGCCACCGTGATACTGGAAAGGGACGGCCGGGAACAGGCCTATGCCGTAACGCCAGGGATCGACCCCGGTTTCAACATGCTCATGCTCAATTTCCTGGTGCTCGCCATCTACATCGGCCTGGGACTCATGGCGCTGAGAGCCCGGCAACTGGACCGCAGACTTGGCCTCTTTGCCGCCTTCTGCCTGGTCGTGGCTCTGGATGTCGCCACCGAGGGAAACTACCAGTACTTTCCCCGGATCATGGAAGACCTCCTGTTCCTGGAGCAGGTGCTGGCTGCCCTGCAGTTCTCCCTGATCATCCACCTCCTCTCCCTGATCCCTTCACCTGCTCCCTGGATGAGCCGCCATCGCATGCGCTCCCTGGCGCTGATCTATGGTGCCAACCTCGTCCTTTTCCTCTTCTTCGCCCTGGTCCGGTTCGGCTATCTCCCGGTCGATGAAGAACTGGCGGCACTCACGGTCTCCCTGGGCCGCAACAATGTCTTCTACATCGCCTGGGGCATGACAGCACTCCTGGTGCTGATACTGCAGTACCGGAGGAGCCCGGAGAAACGGGACCGGGGACAGCTCAATTTCATCATCGTCGGTGTCGTGCCCTGGGTGCTGTTCCAGATCATCACGCCTTTCCTGCAAGGTATTCCAGCCTACCAGGGTTTCTGGTATCCGATTCTGGACGTCCTCACCCACCTTGCCTTCCCGCTGGCAATCCTCTTCGCCATCTTCCGCTACAACCTGCTGGACCTGAACGATTTCGTTTCACACCGGGCCATCCGGCGCTTTCTGCCGCTGCTCCTGTTGTCATTCATCGCCATCATCACCATCTCGGGGATCCTCTGGTCCTGGCCCCCGCCCCGTTCCACCGGGCTGATCTGGCTCATTGCCACCCTCTCCCTGGCGACCGGCCTGCTCTACCAGCCGCTTCAGCAGCTGGTCACCGGGACACTGGAACGCAGCCAGACACCAGAGGGACGCAATCTCGGAAAGAACCTGCGCCTGCTCTCACGAAAGCTCGACGACATGGGCAGCAGCGCCGAACTGGAGCAGTTCCTGAACAGGGAGCTCTCCCGCATCCTGAACTGCAGGTTCGTGCATCTCGATATCGAGGATGGAAACCCCAGCAGCACAGGGCACACACGCTACCCGGAAATGACGGGGCCGACACTTCTCCAGCCCGGCCTTTCCAGCCCTGGCGCCAGATCCACACTGAAGGAAGTGGAGCTGCTCCTGCCCCTGCACCACGAAAGACGCCACCTCGGTGCACTCCTTCTGGGCCGCAACCGGCACGGGCACCTCTATACCCCACGGGAGGTGGAACTGCTCGGCCTCTTTGCCGACCAAGCGAGTCTTCGATCTCGTGAAAGATTTTGGGACATCCGAGTCCCCAAAATCGACTCGATCTTCGACAACTCATTGGTGCCCCGGCCGTCCTGGTCACCCGGCGTTCCGCCACAACATCGCAAGCTCGTTGCGGCTACACACC
>QNZQ01000171.1 GCA_003972985.1 Gammaproteobacteria bacterium
GTGTGTAGCCGCAACGAGCTTGCGATGTTGTGGCGGAACGCCGGGTGACCAGGACGGCCGGGGCACCAATGAGTTGTCGAAGATCGAGTCGATTTTGGGGACTCGGATGTCCCAAAATCTTTCACGAGATCGAAGACTCGCTTGGCCAACGAAACCATCAAGACCCGCCTGGACGAGGCCGGCATCAACATTCCCTATCCCACCATGGACATCAACCTGCACAAGGCCGAGGCTTCTGCATAGCGTTCGCTTTCGCAGGCAGCAAAAAAGAGGCCGCAAATTCGCGGCCTCTTTTTTGCTATTGTTCTGCAAGGGGGGAAAGAGGCGCCAGCCTGTCCGGTATCTCATGAGTTGGGTTCGAATGTTCACCATCGTCTATCTGCTGTTTCAGGCCATCGGGCTGGTCAGCTCGGTACATGCCATACTCAATACGCGTACGGCACAGGGTGCCATCGCCTGGGCGGTGAGCCTCAACACCCTGCCGGTGATCACCGTTCCCATCTACTGGGTTTTCGGCCGCAGCAAGTTCGAAGGCTATGTGAATGCCCTGAAGAACAGCAGCCTGTTCATGGAGGAGAAGCAGCAGCAGGCCCATGAAGCTTTCGCACCCTTCGTGGTAGCCGGCCCCGAGGACTTTCCCGAATACCGTGCCATCCGCAAGCTGTCGCTTTCCCCTTTCCTCAACGGCAACAGGGTGAAACTGCTCATCGACGGCAAGGCCACGTTCGACAGCATGGAGGCGGGCATCGGACGTGCCCGTTCCTACATCCTGTTTCAGTTCTATATTCTGCGGGCGGACGAAAGCGGTACGCGTTTCATGGATCTGCTGGCACGCAAGGTCAGCGAGGGAGTGGAGGTGCATGTTCTCTACGATGAAATCGGCAGCTATGATTTGCCTCTGAAGTGGATCGAGAACTACCGGCAGCGGGGCATCCGCATCATTCCCTTCAATACCACGCGCGGCAAGCGCAACCGGTTCCAGGTCAATTTCCGTAACCACCGCAAGATCGTGGTAGTCGACGGATACGAGGCGTGGCTGGGCGGGCTCAATATCGGAGACGAGTACCTGGGCAAGGACCGGAAGCTCTCCCCCTGGCGGGATACCCACCTGCATATCGTCGGTCCGGCAGCACTGGTGGCCCAGTCGATCTTCTGGTCCGACTGGTACTGGGCGGATCAGTCCCTGTTGAAGCATCTCCACTGGCAGCCGGAGGCGGCTCCAGGCGTGAAGGAGGGTGACGGACAGGATGTGCTGGTTCTCGGCTCCGGCCCGGCCGACGAACTGGAGACCGCCAGCCTCTTCTTTACCACGGTGCTCAATGCGGCCCGGGAACGGGTGTGGATCGCCACGCCCTATTTCATCCCTGATGAGGCCACGCAGGTCTCCTTGCGCCTGGCGCTGCTGCGGGGCGTGGATGTGCGCATCCTCACGCCGCGTCTGAACGACAACTGGTTCGTGAAAGAGGCTGCCAATGTCTATCTCAGTGAATTCTCCCTGATGGGGGCGAGGATCTTCTTCTATGAGCGTGGTTTCATGCACCAGAAGGTGGTGCTGGTGGACGACGGCCTTTCGCTGGTGGGCACGGTGAATTTCGACAACCGCTCCTTCCGGCTCAATTTCGAGGTGACGGGGGCCGTTGCCGATGGGGAGTTTGCACGAGAAGTGGAAGCCATGCTGGCGGAGGATTTTGCCCATTCCACGGAAGTCGGCGAGTATGATCTGAACGTCCGTCCCTTCTGGGAGCGTCTCAAGGCGCGGGGCAGCGTGCTGTTGTCACCGGTGCTTTGACGGTATACAGAATGAGAAAACTGCTCATACTGCTGTTGCTGTCGGCGCTCCTGGGGGGCTGTGCGGTATTGCCCGAGAATACAGGCCGCCAGGCCAGCACCGCCTACACCGACACACGCGATACCTATCTGGGGCGCCTCTACTCCGCGGGGGCCGCGGCACACCCGGGGGAATCGGCCTTCCACCTGCTCGGCAATGGCCTCGATGCCTTCGTGGCCCGGGCGGTGCTGGCGCAGGAGGCCGAGCGCAGCATCGACCTGCAGTACTACATGATCCACAGTGATCACGTCGGCACGCTGCTGTTGAACCAAGTGCTGGAGGCGGCGGACCGCGGCGTGCGCGTGCGTATTCTGCTCGACGACATCGACGAGGGAAGTCGTGATTTCCGTATTGCGATCTTCGACCAGCATCCAAACATCGAGGTGCGCATCTTCAATCCCTTCGGGCGCAATGTCTCCCGCATCTGGCAATATATTACCGGCTTCGGGCGGCAGACCCGCCGGGCGCACAACAAGTCCTACACGGTGGACAACATCGCCACCATTATCGGCGGGCGCAACATCGGCGATGAGTACTTCGAGCGGGATCCGAAGCTGGCTTTCCAGGACCTGGACGTGCTGGCCATCGGGCCCGTCGCCCAGGCGGTTTCGAACTCCTTCGACCAGTACTGGAATCACAAGCTGAGCTATCCCATTGCCACGCTGCTGGGTGACCGGAAGCCCACCCTGGAGGAGTACCGGGAAGCGCGGCAGCAGTACCGGCAGCGGTTGTCGGAGATCGAGGAATCGGATTACCTCGAGCGGCTGCGCAATTCCGACCTGGCGCGGCAGCTGCGCAGCGGGTCGCACCATTTCGAGTGGGCGGTGGGGCAGGTGTTCGCCGATCCGCCGGACAAGCTGCTGCACGAGACGAGTGAAGCCGAGTACAGGATGATGCGCGAGCTGCTCCCCTACCTGGAGTCGGCGCGCCGGGAGCTGATCGTGCTCTCGCCCTATTTCGTACCCGGGAAGGAAGGCGTGGCATTTTTCCACCGGCTGCGGGAGAAGGGGGTGCGCGTGCGCATTCTCACCAATTCACTGGCGTCCACCGATGTATCCATCGTTCACGCCGGCTACATCCGCTACCGGAAGGCACTGCTGCGCATGGGTGTGGAACTGTGGGAGCTGAACCACAGGACCACCCGGGAGGAGCGCAAGGCAATGAGCGAGGGTTACGTGGGGAAGTCCAAGTCCAGCCTGCACGCCAAGGCCTTCGTGGCGGACCGGGAGACCGTCTTCATCGGTTCCCTGAATTTCGATCCGCGCTCGGTGATCCAGAATACCGAGATCGGCGTGGTGTTCCGATCACCCGTGCTGGGTGGACGGATCGCCGAGGCCTTCGACGAGAACATCGAGAAGGAGGCCTATCGCCTGGAGCTGGTGAGGGACGAGGATACCGGCCAGGAAAAGATCCTCTGGCACGGCTATTCCGGTGGAAAACCGGTGACCTTCGAAAGCGAGCCCAATGCCGGGTTCTGGCGCACGCTGGGAATCCACCTCATGAGGTGGCTGCCCATCGAGTCCCAGATCTGAAAAAACCCCGTCCCGCAACGGGAGAGGGATAATTTCGTAGGCACGACAAGACAAAGCCGCACCGGGCCATTTTCCGAGAGAACCCCCTCCGCAAAGGGAGGGGATGAAAAGACAGGGATTGGATCAGTGCACGTGGCCGTGTGCGATCTCTTCCGGGGTGGCTTCGCGCACCGAGTCCACGGTGACGTCGAAGTGGAGCACCTGGCCGGCCAGCGGGTGGTTGGCATCGATGGTGACCATCTCCTCGCCGACCTCCTTCACCACCACGTGGTGCACGTTGCCGGAGCCATCGTCCGCCTGCAGCGCCATGCCCGGTGCCAGGTTGTCGATGCCGGCCATGGCGGCTCTGGGAACCTGCTGGATCATCTCGGGGTTGACTTCGCCGTAGGCCTCCTCGGGCTGGACGGTCACTTCCAGCGAATCACCGGGTGCATGACCCTCCAGCGCCTTCTCCAGGCCGGGGATGATGCCCTGGGCGCCGTGCAGGTAGGTGAGGGGACCGTGCCCCTCGGAGGAGTCGATGACGGCTCCCTGGTCGTCGGTGAGCTTGTAGTGAATGGCGACGACGCGGTCTTTTTCGATATTCATTGAGTGTGTTTCCTTGTGTACAGAGTAAAAATCCCGCCGCTGGCGGGAGGGGGATCAGATCGCCTTGGCCTGGGCCTCGGCATTTCCTATATATGTGGCCGGGGTGAGCGCTTTCAACTCCTCCTTCACCGCCTCCGGGAGTTCCAGGGTATCGATGAAGGCCTGCATGCCGGCCTGGTCGATGCGCTGGCCGTGGGTGAGGGCCTTGAGCTTTTCATAGGGCTCCTCAATGCCGTAGCGGCGCATGACGGTCTGGATGGGCTCGGCGAGCACCTCCCAGTTGGCATCGAGATCCTCGAGCATGCGCTCGGGGTTGGCTTCCAGCTTGCCGATGCCTCGCTGCAGGGAATTGAGGGCGATCAGGGTATAGGCGAAGCCCACTCCCATGTTGCGCAGCACTGTGGAATCGGTGAGGTCGCGCTGCCAGCGGGAGACCGGCAGTTTCTGCGCCAGGTGGGCGAAGATGGCGTTGGCCAGCCCCAGGTTGCCCTCGGCGTTCTCGAAGTCGATGGGGTTGACCTTGTGCGGCATGGTGGAGGAGCCCACCTCGCCGGCCACCGTCTTCTGCCGGAAATAGCCGAGGGAGATGTAGCCCCAGACGTCGCGGCAGAAGTCGATGAGCACGTTGTTGAAGCGGGCGATGGCGTCGAAGAGTTCGGCCATGTAGTCGTGGGGCTCGATCTGGATGGTGTAGGGGTTCCACACCAGTCCCAGGCTCTCCACGAACTTTTCCGCGTGACGTGCCCAGTCGATTTCGGGATAGGCGCTAAGGTGTGCGTTGTAGTTGCCCACGGCGCCGTTGATCTTGCCCAGGATGGCGGTCTCCACCACGTGCTCGCGCTGGCCGCGCAGGCGGTGCACCACGTTGGCGATCTCCTTGCCCATGGTGGTGGGAGAGGCGGGCTGGCCGTGGGTGCGCGAGAGCATGGGCACGCCGGCGAGTTCGTGGGCCAGGTCGCGCAGGCGGTTGATCACCTGGTTCATCTCCGGCACCAGGATGTTGTCCCTTCCTTCGCGCAGCATGAGCGCGTGGGAGAGGTTGTTGATGTCCTCCGAGGTGCAGGCGAAGTGAATGAATTCGCTGATGGCCTCCAGCTCGGCATTGCCGGTGATCTTCTCCTTGAGGAAGTATTCCACCGCCTTCACGTCGTGGTTGGTGGTGCGTTCGATGTTCTTCACCCGCTGGGCGTCCACGAGCGTGAACTTTTCCACGATGCCGTTCAGCAGGTTGCGGGCGTGTTCGCTCAGGGGCGGCACTTCCTCGACCTGCGGGTGGTCGGCCAGTGACTGGAGCCAGCGCACCTCCACCAGCACGCGGTGATAGATGAGGCCGTATTCACTGAAGATGGGACGCAGGGGCTCGGTCTTGGAACCATAGCGGCCGTCCACGGGGGAGACGGCGGTGAGGGTGGTCAGGTCCATGGGTTGAGAATTCTCCAGCACAGATTCAGAGTGTAGATCGGGCCTGGCCCGACAGAAAAGGAAGCTCGCTCCCCAAAAAGAACTGCCGGCCTGAAAGCCGGCCTAGGCCAGTTCAACGGTTACCGGGCCCGGGTTCATACCGCCGCGATGCGGTCCAGCGCCTTTTCCAGGTTCTCCATGCCGGTGGCGATGGAGAGGCGGATGTGATCGTGCATGCCGAAGGCGGTACCGGGCACCACGGCAACGCCGGCTTTCTCGATGAGATGTTCGGCCAGCTCCAGGTCGTCGTTCACGCCCTCGATGCGCTCGATCATCCCTTTCACGTGGGGAAAGACGTAGAAGGTGCCGTCGGTGGGCAGGCAATCCACGCCCTCGATGGCGTTGAGGCGTTCCACCACGTAGTCGTGGCGCTTCCTGAACTCCGCCAGCATCTCCTGGATGCACGCCTGGGGGCCGTTCAACGCCGCTTCCGCCGCGTACTGGGAGATGGAGCAGGGGTTGGAGGTACTCTGGGACTGTATCTTCTTCATCGCCCGGATGATGTCCGCGGGCCCCCCGGCATAGCCGATGCGCCAGCCGGTCATGGAGTAGGCCTTGGAGACGCCGTTGAGTACCAGGGTGCGCTCGTAGAGATCGGGGCAGGCGTTGAGGATGTTGACGAATTCGCCTCCCCAGCGGATGTGCTCGTACATGTCGTCGGTGGCGATGACGATGCGCGGATGATCGCGCAGTACCTCGCCCAGCGCCTCCAGCTCCTCGCGGCTGTAGGCCATGCCGGTGGGGTTGGAAGGGCTGTTGATGACGAACAGCCGGGTGTTCTCGGTAATGGCGCCCTCGAGCTGGGCGGGCGAGATCTTGAACTGCTGGTCAGCGCCCGCATGTACCAGGACGGGCGCTGCACCGGCGAGGATCACCATGTCGGGGTAGGAGACCCAGTAGGGCGCGGGAATGATCACCTCATCGCCCGGGTCCAGCAGCGCCTGGGCGAGGTTGAAGAAACTCTGCTTGCCGCCGCTGGAGACCAGGATCTGGTCGGGCTGGTATTCGAGGCCGTTGTCACGGTCGAACTTGTCGATGACCGCCTGCTTGAGCGAGGCGGTACCGTCCACCGCGGTGTACTTGGTCTTGCCCTCATCGATGGCGCGCTTGGCTGCCTCCTTGATGTGATCGGGAGTGTCGAAGTCCGGCTCGCCCGCTCCCAGGCCGATGACATCCTTTCCGGCGGCGCGCAACTCGGCGGCCCGGGCGGTGATGGCAAGGGTGGGGGAGGGTTTCACAGCCTGGACCCGGCTGGAAAGTTTGATGTTCATCTTGTCAGGTTGCCCGAGGTTGTCCATACGCATTGATTTGGGTTGTTATCATAGCCGAACAGCTCCCCGACAAGAATCCCCATGACCAAAGAATTTCAGCTCGATTCCGTATTCCAGCCCAGCGGCGACCAGCCCACCGCCATCGCTTCCCTGGTGGAAGGTCTGCGCAACGGCGAGGCGGGCATGACCCTGCTGGGCGTCACCGGTTCGGGCAAGACCTTCACCATCGCCAACGTCATCCAGGAGCTGCAGCGGCCTGCCCTGGTGCTGGCGCCCAACAAGACCCTGGCGGCCCAGCTCTACGGCGAGTTCAAGGAGTTCTTCCCGCACAACGCGGTGGAGTACTTCGTCTCCTACTACGACTACTACCAGCCGGAGGCCTACGTGCCTGCCTCCGACACCTTTATCGAGAAGGATGCCTCCATCAACGAGCACGTGGAGCAGATGCGGCTCTCCGCCACCAAGGCGATCCTGGAGCGCCACGACACCATCATCGTCGCCACCGTCTCCTCCATCTACGGCCTGGGCGATCCGCACCAGTACATGTCCATGCTGCTGCACCTGGTGCGGGGCGATACCGTGGACCACCGCGCCATCCTGCGGCGACTGGCCGAGCTGCAGTACAAGCGCAACGAAGTGGAACTGCACCGGGGCACCTACCGGGTGCGCGGGGACGTCATCGACATCTACCCGGCGGAATCGGACGACGAAGCGGTGCGGGTGGAGCTCTTCGACGACGAGATCGAGTCCATTGCTCTCTTCGACCCCCTCACCGGCGAGGTGCTGCGCCGGGTGCCGCGCTACACCATCTATCCCAAGACCCACTATGTCACCCCGCGCGAGACCATTCTCGGTGCCATCGAGCAGATCAAGGCGGAACTGAAGGAGTGGCTGGAACAGCTCTACGGGATGAACAAGCTGGTGGAAGCCCAGCGGCTGGAGCAGCGCACCCGCTTCGACCTGGAGATGATGCTGGAGCTGGGCTACTGCTCCGGCATCGAGAACTACTCGCGTTATCTGAGCGGCCGCGCGCCCGGCGAGCCCCCGCCCACGCTCTTCGACTACCTGCCCGACGACGCCCTGCTGGTGGTGGACGAGTCCCATGTCACCATTCCGCAGCTCGGTGCCATGTACAAGGGGGACCGCTCGCGCAAGGAGACCCTGGTGGAATACGGATTCCGCCTGCCTTCGGCGCTGGACAACCGCCCGCTGCGCTTCGACGAGTTCGAAGCGCGCTCGCCCCAGACCATCTACGTCTCGGCTACCCCGCGCGACTACGAGATCCAGCACTCCGGCGAAGTGGTGGAGCAGGTGGTGCGCCCCACGGGCCTGGTGGATCCGGAAGTGGAGGTGCGGCCTGCCACCACCCAGGTTGACGACCTGCTCTCCGAGATCAACCTGCGCACGGCTCAGGGCGACCGGGTGCTGGTGACCACCCTCACCAAGAAGATGGCCGAGGACCTCACCGACTACCTGATGGAGCACGACGTGCGGGTGCGCTACCTGCACTCCGACATCGACACCGTGGAGCGGGTGGAGATCATCCGCGACCTGCGCCTGGGGGAATTCGATGTGCTGGTGGGGATCAACCTGCTGCGCGAGGGGCTGGACATGCCCGAGGTGTCCCTGGTGGCGATCCTCGATGCCGACAAGGAAGGGTTTCTGCGTTCCACCGGTTCGCTCATCCAGACCATCGGTCGTGCGGCGCGCAACGCGCGGGGCAAGGCGATCCTCTATGCCGACACCGTTACCGGCTCCATGAAGCAGGCCATCGACGAAACCAACCGCCGCCGCGCCAAGCAGATCGCCTACAACGAGGCCCACGGCATCACGCCCAAGACGGTGAGCAAGAAGATCGCGGACATCATGGAAGCCGCCTACCCGGGTGGCAGGATGTCACCGAAGCAGTACGCGAAGGTGGCCGAAGAAGAGGCTACCTATGCCGCCCTGACGCCTCAGCAGCTGGCACGCCGGCTCAGCGAGCTGGAAGAGGAGATGTACGAGCATGCGCGCAACCTGGAGTTCGAGGAGGCGGCCAGGGTGCGGGACAAGATCCGACACCTCAAGGAGATGGGACTGGTGGCCTGAGCCACGCCTGTTCCAGGGGGACCCCGGGCCCCGGCTCCCCCTGCCGGACCTTGAACCCTCCCGGGTACCGCGCCACACTCTTTTCCTCGACAACCAGCAATCAACAGGATCAAGACCATGGACATCAACCGACTCGCCGAACAGCATGCCCGACTCTACCAGTCCCGCCTCGAGCACCTGGATGAGCTCATCGACAAGGCCCGCAAGGGGCTCGAGAATCATCCGGAACGGGAAGAGCACGAGAAGACACTGGGTGAGATTCTCCAGCGCCGCGACGAACTCCAGGTTCAGCTCGACGAGTTCATCACGAAACATCCCGACGACCTCGAGGAACAGGTGGAAAAGGCGGGCCTGATGGCCATCTGGGAAGTCCTCGCGCAGGATCTGGAAAAGTTGTTGGAAAAACTTGGCGTATGAGCAGCCAGGATTCGCTCATGATGAATACGCTGCCCGGTAACAAGACCCGGATCGTCTGCACCATCGGCCCGGCCTCCGATTCCCCGGAGACCCTCGAAAGAATGATCCAGGCGGGCATGAACGTGGCGCGTTTGAATTTCTCCCACGGAGATTTCGATATCCATGCCCGGGTCATCGAGCGAATCCGCGCAGCCTCGGAGAAAACGGGCCGCCGGGTGGCCATCCTGGCCGACCTGCCGGGCCCCAAGATGCGTATCGGTGATTTCGGCAAGGAACCGGTGGTGCTGGAGAAGGGGGCCCGTTTCATCCTCACGACCCAGGACGTGGTGGGGGACGGCCAACAGGTCTCCATCACCATGAAGGAGCTGCCGCAGGCCGTGAAACCGGGGGACATGCTCTATCTCAACGACGGGCTCATCCAGCTTCGCGTGGAAGGGGTGGAGGGCGACGAGATCCATTGCATCGTGATCACCGGCGGCGAGTTGCGCTCGCGCAAGGGGTTGAATGTCCCCGGTATCGACCTGGGCACCAGCGCCTTTACCGAGCGCGACCGGGAGTGCATGGCCTTTGCCCTGGCCCATGGCGTGGATGCGGTGAGCCAGTCCTTCGTGAGCAGCGCCGAGGATGTCGAGGCAGTGCGCCGTGCGGCGCGGGAGATGGGACACGATCCTTTCGTCATCGCCAAGATCGAGCGCTCGAAAATCATCGACGTCATCGACAGCATCATCGAGGCGGCAGACGGCATCATGGTGGCACGGGGCGACCTGGGCGTGGAACTGCCCATCGAGAAGATCGCCATCGCCCAGAAGTACATCACCCGTCGCGCCAACATCCAGGGCAGGCCGGTGATCACCGCCACCCAGATGCTCGAGTCCATGACCCACAACCGCCGCCCCACCCGCGCCGAGGCCACCGACGTGGCCAATGCCATTCTGGACGGTACCGATGCGGTGATGCTCTCCGAGGAGTCGGCCATGGGTGACTACCCACTGGAGTCGGTGGAGATGCTGGTGCGCATCGCCACCGCCACCGAGCCCTACATCCACCGTGGGCAGTTCATGCAGCCCTTCGTTGCCGCCGACGATGCGAGCCCCGTGGACATTCTCGCCTCCAGCATCGATGAGATCGTGCAGAAAATGAAGCCCTCTGCCGTGTTCGCGCCCACCGACAGCGGTACCACGGCAAGGAGTGTCACCCGTTACCGCCTGCCCTGCTGGATCTTTGCGCCCAGCACGAGTGAAAAGACCTGCCGAGACCTGATGTTCTCCTGGGGCGTGTATCCCATCTGCCGCAAGGACAAGCCCGAACAGTGGGGTGGCCTGGTGAAGGGCTACCTCCAGGATTTCGGTATCCGGGGTGATTCGGCGCTGGTAGTGGAGGGGCCTTCGAAGGCCCATCCCGTTGCCAACCATCGCCTGGAGCTCATCGATCTCGCCGGGCATTGACCCCACCGTCCATGCCGCCATCGGCTTCCTTTTTGGGTATCATAGGCGCAACAGCCTAATCGAAGCCGGGGAAACACCATGGATCTCAACTTGCTGGAATTCGAACAGCCCATCGCCGAACTGGAGGCCAAGATCAGCGAACTGCGGCTGGTGGGCGACGATGCCGAGATCAACATCCAGGAAGAGATCGAGCGGCTCGAAGAGAAGAGCCGCAATCTGACCGAATCGATTTTCGCCAACCTTACGCCCTGGCAGATCTCCCAGCTGGCGCGCCATCCCCTGCGCCCTTACACCCTGGACTACATTGAGCGCATCATCGACGACTTCGAAGGGCTCCACGGAGACCGTTCCTTCGCCGACGACGCCTCCATCGTTTCCGGCATCGGCCGGCTGGACGGCAAGCCGGTGATGGTGATTGGCCACCAGAAGGGGCGCGATACCAAGGAGAAGCTCAAGCGCAACTTCGGCATGCCGCGGCCCGAGGGATATCGCAAGGCACTGCGCATGATGGAGACCGCCGAGCGCTTCAAGCTGCCGGTGCTCACCTTCATCGACACTCCCGGCGCCTATCCCGGCATCGACGCCGAGGAGCGGGGGCAGAGCGAGGCCATCGCCCGCAACTTGCGCGAGATGGCGGGGCTGCGTACGCCCATCGTCGCCACGGTCATCGGTGAAGGCGGATCGGGCGGGGCGCTGGCCATCGGTGTGGCGGACCGGCTGATGATGCTCGAGTACTCCACCTATTCGGTGATCTCTCCCGAAGGCTGCGCCTCGATACTCTGGAAGAGCGCCGAGAAGGCGCCACAGGCCGCCGAGGCCATGGCCATCACCTCGGCCAAGCTCCAGGAGCTTGGACTCATCGACAGTGTCGTGCAGGAGCCCCTGGGCGGCGCCCACCGTGATCCGGACGAGATGGCGGAGAACCTCAGGCAGTCCCTCATCGAGACACTCGACCAGCTGGCTTCCAAGCCGCTGGAGCAGCTGCTGGAAGAGCGTTACCGCCGGCTCATGTCCTACGGTGTCTACAGCGAATAGCGAGGCTCCCTTCCTGCCAGACCGTCTCCTGGAGGTGCTCCGGGAGTTTCCACGGCCCCGAAGCTACCTCGTGGCGCTCAGCGGCGGGCTCGATTCCGTGGTGCTGCTCCACGCCATGGCCCGGTTGCGCGAAGCCCTTGGGATTCCCCTGCGCGCCGTGCACATCGACCACGGCATCCACGCGGATTCTGCGCACTGGAGTGAACACTGCCGGCAGATCTGCCATTCTCTGGGCATTGCCCTCGAGGAGCGCCAGTTGAAGGTGACCCCCGTGCCGCGGCAGAGCCTGGAGGCGCGTGCCCGGAAGGCCCGCTACGATGCCATTGCGGAAGTGCTGGAAGCGCGGGAGATGCTGCTCCTGGCCCAACATGGCGATGACCAGGTGGAGACCTTTCTCCTGCAACTGCTGCGGGGCGCCGGGGTGGAAGGGCTGTCGGCCATGCCGGGGCTGCGTTCCTGGCGCGGTGGCTGGATGGCCCGGCCGCTGCTCGGCTTCAGCCGCGAACAGTTGCGACAGTGGGCGGTGGCGCAGAAACTGGCCTGGGTAGAGGATCCCAGCAATGAGGACCGGCGTATCGCCAGGAACTTCCTGCGCCACGAGATCGTGCCGCGCCTGCGCCAACGCTGGCCGGCACTGGTGACCACCATCAGCCGTTCTGCCGCCCATTGCGCCGAGGCGGCCGGGGTGCTGCGTGAAATTGCTGTGGAGGATCTCGAGGCGGCCCGCGGTACCACCTCCTGGCAGCTCACCACCGAAACCCTGCAACGTCTCTCTCCGGCACGTCAACGCAACCTGCTGCGTGCCTGGATTCGCGCCCGGGAGGTGCCCGTCCCCGACAGCAGGACATTGGAATCCCTGCTGCTCGAGGTGATTCCGGCACGGACCGATGCCAGGCCTGAAATCCTCTGGAAGGGCGGCGCTGTCAGGCGCTACCGGCAGCAGCTCTACCTGTTTCCGAAGCCACTGCCGACCGTTCCGTCCGATACCGTGCTGCACTGGCCGGGGGAGAAACCCCTGACCCTGCCGGAAGGACTGGGACAGCTTGCTTTCGCCGGAAAGAAACCGGACTGGTTTCCCCGGGAGGGGACGGAAGTGGTGTTCGACAAGCGGGGCGTCCGTTGCACAATCGCCGGGCGTCAGGGTGCGAAATCCTTCAAGCAGCTCTGCCAGGAGCTGGGCATTCCGCCCTGGTTGCGACCGCTGCTGCCACTGGTGAAGGTGGGAGAAAGCGTGGCGGCCGTTGCCGACTACGCGCTCTGCGAGCCCTTCGAAGGCAAGCCGGGACTGCGCTGGGAGCGGCCGGAGTGGCTGGGTTGAAGGGTTTCAGCGGAACTCTTCGGGAACCCCGGTGCGGTTTTCCAGCAGTGCACGCATGGCGGTACTGATGTAGGCGTAGAGCTTCCTGCGCAGTTCGTTCTTCTCCGCCATTTCATCGTCCTCGCGGTAGCCGGGCTCGGGATAGAGCTGGTAGTGACCGGCGACGAGCCTGCCCGTGGGCGGCTTCACCAGAAGCTTCTCTCCCCAGAGCAGGGCCACCGTGTGATCGCTGCCGGAAGGCTTGATGATGCCGAAGCCCGGATCGCCATCCGGCAGCGAGAGCAGGTCCCGGCCCCAGCACTGGTGGGCGAAGGGCTGGCCGAGCAGGCTCATGGCCGTGGGCACCACGTCCATCTGCGTGGCCGTTACATGGTTGATGCTGCCGTAGCGTTCCCGGATACCCGGTGCGATGAGCAGCAGGGGAACGTGGAAGCGCAGGAAATCGATCTCCGAGGCCTGCTTGCGCACGCCGAAGGCGTGGTCGCCCACCAGCACGAACAGGGTGTCCTCGTACCAGGGCTGTTTGCGTGCCTCCTCGAAGAAGTGCCCCAGCGCCCAGTCGGCGTAGCGCTGCGCGGTGAGGTGCTCGTCCAGGTGGCCGAAACCGGTCACGGGTTCCACCGGCAGCGGATCGGGCAGGGCATAGGGAGTGTGGTTCGAAAGGGTCTGCAGCACGGCGAAGAAAGGCCAGTCATGATCCAGTCTGCCGATTTCCTTCAGTGCCTGGTCGAACATGTCCTGGTCCGAGGCACCCCAGGTGGGATCCATGAACACCGGGTTCTCGATCTCATAGCGCCCGATGAAGTTGCTCATGCCCTGGTTGCGGAAGAAACCTTTCTGGTTGTCCCAGGCGAAATCGCCGTTGTAGACATAGACGTCCTGGTAGCCGCGTGACTTGAGCAGGACGGGCAGCCCGGAGAACTGGTGCTGGCCCTCGGGTTCCTGCATCAGGTACTCGAAACCGGGCAGGTTAGGAAAGCAGGCCACGGTGGCGAACATTCCCTGGTGGGTATGGGTGCCATTGGAGAAGAAGTGATCGAAGAGCAGCCCCTCCTTGGCCAGGCGGTCGAAACTGGGCGTGATGCCGTGGTCGTTGCCCAGCGCGCCCACGAACTGCGCCGAGAAACTCTCCATGATGATAAAGACCAGGTTCTTCGGTACCCTGGTCAGCGGCGCGGCGGGCTGGTGCCGGCGCAGCACCGGGTACTGGTCGGGAAGGAGCAGGGTGTCGCTGGGGGTGAGGAGCAGGTCACGGGTCAGTTGCAGCGCTTCGTCCTGCGGCATCACGTTCAGCCACTTCTTGCCGACCTGTTTCTTGCTCTTGCTGAAAGCGGCCTTCCACAGTGACCAGGCGCCGTTGAGTGCCAGGTGGTTGGCAAAGAGGTCCTGGCTGTGAAAGGCATCCCCCCAGCGCAGCGGCGGCCCCTGGCGCAGGGTTCCGCGGGCGCCCCAGGCCACCAGGAAGAGCACCACCAGGAAGACGGGCACGCGAATCCACCAGCGGGGATAGGGCGCCATCTTGCGGGTCAGCCGGTCCAGCCGCTTCAGTCCCCACCAGTAGAAGGCCGAGAGCACTGCCCAGAGCAACAGGTAGCGCAGCACGGGAAAGCCGTACCAGATCATGCTGGTGACGGTGGCGGGATCCTCCTTCAGGTACTGGATGGCCAGGCTGTTCAGGCGGGTATGGAACTCGTGGTAGAACTCCGGCTCAGTGACGCCGAGAAAGAGCACGATGCTGCCGGTGATGCCGAGCCACAGGCGCGCCCATACCCGTTTTCCAAGCCCTTGGGGAAAGAGCAACCCGATCACCAGGGGCAGGGCCATGATGCTCGCCACGATGAGGTCGAAACGTGCTCCCACGACAAAGGACTGGATGAGGTCCGGAGCAGGTGCCGCCGTGGCCAGATCGCTGTTCCTGAACAGAAGCAGCAGCCGCAGCAGCTGTTCCAGGAACAGGAACAGCAGGAAGTAGCCGGCGAGAAAGGCGAGGTCGGAAAAGAGGACGCGGGAGGAGGGCGACCGGGTCGTGGTCATATGGAATCGAGGAGCATCTGCAACGGAAGACGCATTATAGCCGATCGGCCAGACGCACTGCGCTGGCGAGCGGCCGGTATTGCTTTGCCGATGATGGGGTTATTCGGGTTTTTATGTTGACCTGAAAGAGCAACATCAGTAATTTACGATGTTTTGGATTCGGCGGCGGAAATGTTCCGCTGTCCAATGAATCTGGGGGCCTGGTGGCTCGTGTTCTGGAGGTTAATGCAGTGGAATTGAGTGGCGCGGAAATCGTCGTCCAGGCGCTTATCGATGAGGGTGTCGAGTACATCTGGGGTTACCCCGGTGGCGCCGTCCTGCACATCTACGATGCGCTCTTTCAGCAGAAGAAGATGCGTCATATCCTGGTGCGCCACGAACAGGCCGCTACCCATGCCGCTGATGGCTATGCGCGGGCCACGGGCAAGCCCGGCGTTGCGCTGGTGACCTCGGGGCCGGGCGCCACCAACGCGGTAACCGGCATCGCCACTGCCTACATGGATTCCATTCCCATGGTGGTGCTCACCGGCCAGGTGCCCACCCCCTTCATCGGCAGCGACGCCTTCCAGGAGGTGGACATCACCGGCATCACCCGTCCCTGCGTGAAGCACAATTTTCTCATCAAGCGGGTGGAGGATATCGCGGAGACCCTTGCCAAGGCGTTCTATATCGCCACCACCGGGCGTCCCGGCCCGGTGCTGGTGGACATTCCCAAGGATGTCACCGATCCTGGCGTGCGCATTCCCTACGACTATCCGAAGAAGATCAGCATGCGTTCCTACAGGCCGGTGGAGAAGGGGCATCCCAAGCAGATTCGCAAGGCCGTGGATCTCATGGTAAAGGCCCAGCGCCCGGTGATCTACAGTGGCGGCGGCGTCATCCAGGGCAATGCCTCCGACGAGCTGCGCAAGCTGGTGAAGGAGACCGGTTTCCCCATTACCCAGACACTCATGGGGCTCGGCGCGGTGCCGGCCTCCGACCCGAACAATCTCGGCATGCTGGGGATGCACGGCACCTACGAGGCCAACATGGCCATGCACGAGTCGGACCTCATCATCGCCATCGGCGCCCGTTTCGACGACCGGGTTACCGGCAAGCTGGCGCAGTTCTGCCCCCATGCCAAGGTGATCCACATCGACGTGGACCCGGCCTCCATCTCCAAGAACGTGAAGGTGGACGTGCCCATCGTCGGCCAGGTGAAACCGGTGCTCAAGGTGCTTTCCGAGCGCAAGACCAAGCCGGACGCCGAAGCGCTCAAGGCCTGGTGGCAGCGCATCGAGGCGTGGCGCAGCGTGGAGTGCCTCAGGTACCCGCACTCGGACAAGGTGATCAAGCCCCAGTTCGCCATCGAGACCCTGCACAAGGTGACCAGGCGGCGCGATTTCTACCTGACCTCCGACGTGGGGCAGCACCAGATGTTCGCCGCCCAGTTCTATCCCTTCGAGAAGCCGCGGCGCTGGATCAATTCCGGAGGCCTGGGCACCATGGGCTTCGGAATGCCGGCGGCCATGGGCGTGCAGCAGGCCTTCCCCAAGGCCACGGTGGCCTGTGTCACCGGCGAGGCGAGCATCCAGATGTGCATCCAGGAGCTGGCCACCTGCTCCCAGTACAACCTGCCCATCAAGATCGTCCTGCTCAACAACGGTTACATGGGCATGGTGCGGCAGTGGCAGGAGCTCTTCTACGAAGGGCGCTACTCCCACTCCTATGTCGATGCACTGCCCGATTTCGCACGGCTGGCGGAGACCTACGGCCACGTGGGCATGACCATCGAGGATCCGGCCGACCTGGAGGAGGCCTACAAGGAGGCCTTCGGCATGAAGGACAGGCTGGTGTTCATGAACGTGCTGGTGGATCCCGAGGAGAACGTCTACCCCATGATCGAGGCGGGCAAGGGGCATCACGAGATGCACATGTCCCCCTACCTCAATTCGGAACGGGAGCTGGCCTGATGCGACATATCATTTCGGTACTCATTGAAAACGAATCCGGTGCCCTGGCCCGGGTCGCCGGTCTCTTCGCGGCGCGTGGCTACAACATCGAATCGCTCACGGTGGCGCCCATCGAGGATCCCACCCTGTCGCGCATGACGCTGGTAACGCACGGCGACGAGAACGTCATCGAGCAGATCGTCAAGCAGCTGAACAAGCTCATCGATGTGGTGAAACTGTTGGACCTCTCCGAGGGTTCCCACATCGAGCGGGAGCTGATGATGGTGAAGGTGAAGGCGGAGAAGGGCATGCGCGAAGAACTCAAGCGGCTCGCCGACATCTTTCGCGCCAACATCATCGACGTGACCTCCACCAGCTACACCACCGAGCTCACCGGCACCAGCGCCAAGCTGGATGCCTTCCTCGAGGCGGTGCCCGAAGAGGTCATCATCGAGGTGGTGCGTTCCGGTCCGCTGGGGATCTCCCGTGGCCCCAAGGGGCTCGGGCTCTGAAAAACTTTCTCAAATAACGCAAACAGGTAAATCAATGAGCATCAACGTATGTTACGACAAGGATTGTGATCTCTCCCTGATCAAGGGCAAGAAGGTCACCATCATCGGTTACGGTTCCCAGGGACATGCCCATGCCAACAACCTCAAGGACTCGGGCGTGGACGTGGTCGTGGGCCTGCGCCCCGGATCCGCCTCGGCCGCCAAGGCGGAAGCCGCGGGCCTCGTGGTCAAGGCCATCGACGATGCGGTGAAGGGCGCCGACGTGGTCATGGTGCTGGCGCCGGACGAGCACCAGGCCGTACTCTACCGTCAGGTCATCGAGCCCAACATCAAGGAAGGCGTCGCCCTGGCCTTTGCCCACGGCTTTGCCATCCACTACAACCAGATCGTTCCCCGCGAGGACCTGGACGTGATCATGATCGCGCCCAAGGCGCCCGGCCACACGGTACGCAGCGAGTTCGTCAAGGGGGGCGGCATTCCGGACCTGGTGGCCGTCTACCAGGACGCTTCCGGCCATGCGCGCGCCATTGCGCTCTCCTATGCCTCCGCCATTGGTGGCGGCCGGACGGGGATCATCGAGACCACCTTCAAGGACGAGACCGAGACCGATCTCTTTGGCGAGCAGGCGGTGCTGTGCGGCGGCTGCGTCGAGCTGGTGAAAGCCGGTTTCGAGACCCTGGTGGAGGCAGGCTATGCGCCCGAGATGGCCTACTTCGAATGCCTGCACGAACTCAAGCTCATCGTCGACCTGATGTACGAGGGTGGCATCGCCAACATGAATTACTCCATCTCCAACAACGCGGAATACGGCGAGTATGTCACCGGTCCCAAGGTGATCAACGAGGAGAGCCGCAAGGCGATGAAGGAGGCCCTGCACAACATCCAGACGGGTGAATACGCCAAGCAGTTCATCCTGGAAGGGCAGATGAACTATCCCTCCATGACGGCCTACCGCCGCCTGAACGCGGAGCATCCCATCGAGAGGACCGGCGAGAAGCTGCGCGCCATGATGCCCTGGATCAAGAAGATCGTGGACAAGAGCAAGAACTGAGGTTCTGCTCTTGGCAGCATGAAAAAACCGCCCATCGAGGCGGTTTTTTCATGCCTGTTCCTGGGAGGTTCAGTGCAGGGGCACGCTCAGCACCTCGCATCTCGCCCGGTTGATCACGGAATTGGTGGTGGAGCCGAGGAGCCTCGACAGGCCCCTGCGCCCATGGCTGCCCATGACGATGAGATCCACCTCCTGGGCTTCGGCGTAGGAGAGGATGGTGCCCGACGGGGAACCGAGCAGCACCTCGACATCGGGGTTGCCGAGATCGAGCGTGTTCACCCAGTCCGCCAGTCGCTTTGAGGCGGCCTCGAGCAGCGAGTCCTCGTACGCCATGGTCATCGGCATGACGGGGTCGTAGAAGTCGTCGTAGAGCACGAAGTCCTCCACCACGTGCAGCAGCGTGAGGGAGGCGTTGTTCGCCTCTGCCAGGGCGGCGGCCCGTTTGACCGAACGCTCCGCGTGGGACGAGAAGTCCACCGGCGCCAGGATGCGTTGCCAGGGTTGGGGAAAGGCCTTCTCCTTCTCCTCCTCGACGAAGGGTTCGCGCACCCAGTCCCAGGCCTCGGAAAGCTGGTCCGGGGTGAAGAAGCGGACCTCGGTATCGACGAAGGGCTTGGCCATCAGGGCCAGCCAGCGTTCCCAGCCCTTGTCGCCAACGATGGCGATGCGGCGAAAGGATTCCAGGTGGGTGGTGGCGAACTCGTAGTCGTCCTTGGCCGCCTCCAGATCCCAGCCATGGAAATTCTCCAGCTCCAGCAGCAGGGAGACAGGGCCCTCTTCCCGGATGATCGTCTCGAGGGTGGGGAGGAACCTCTGGTAGTCGTCGTGGGTGAGTTTCCCCACTGCCTTGAAAGCGACGACGCCTTTCACGTTGACCGGGATGGGTTTGAACATGGTTATTCTCCTGCTTCGTTGGCGTTACTAATCCGGGCTCTTCCCCTGATCGAGTGGGTAGTTTAGCGTCAATGTCATTAACTTAAGACCTAACTCATTGTTCTGTCGTAAAATATCGTCGATTCACCACCATCTCAAGGAGTCTGAAATGAACTCGGTACCCGCCGTTCCAACCACCGATCA
>QNZQ01000148.1 GCA_003972985.1 Gammaproteobacteria bacterium
ATCCCGGGCTCCTCGGCAGAGGCGGTGGAACTGGGCGCCGGCGAAGCGGTCAAGATCATCGTCGAACCACTGCCGGAGGCTCCCTCCGGCGGCAACACGGAGAACGCGGAATGAAACCCACACTGAAAGAGATTCTCGATGAAGCCCTCATGGACGAGTACAAGGCAAGGGACACCTACCGGAAGATCATCGACACCTTTGGCCCGGTGCGCCCCTTCAGCAACATCGTCGAAGCGGAACAGACCCATATCGACATGCTCAAGCCACTGTACGAAAGCCATGGCATTCCCCTGCCACCCAAACCCGATCCTGCCCGGGTCGAAGCGCCTTCCACGCTGCTGGAGGCCTGCCGCACCGGCGTGGCGGCCGAGATCGAGAACGTGGCCATGTACGACCGGCTCATCGCCGCCACCCAAGCCGAGGACGTGGTGGACGTACTGAAACGGTTGCAGGCAGCATCCAGGGAACACCACCTGCCGGCCTTCCAGCGCTGCGTCGAACGCGGGGACACCCCCGGTGGCGGTCACGGACACCGCGGAGGCCGTAGGAGCGCATGACCCCCTCGCTCACGGCAGGCGCCTGGCTGCGCATCCTGCTCTGGCTGGTCTTCCTGCTGGGCGGCCTGTGGCTGGGCATCCACCTCGACTGGGTGCTCTTTCCATGGGCGCTGAACTCACTCGCCTGGCACCTGACCAGCGCAGCCGTGGGCGGGGCGGTGGCGTGGCTGATGGCGCGCATCGCCCGCAACACCGGCAGGACGCTGGCCCGCTTCGGCAGGGAAGGCGATCTTCCCCGCCTCGAGACCAACCGGCTGGTCACCAGTGGCCCCTACGGCTGCATGCGTCACCCCATGCACCTGGGACTGATGCTCTTTCCGCTGGCCGTGGCACTGATCGCCGGGTCACCGGGTTTCCTCCTCATCGTGGCACCCCTGGAGATCCTGGTCATGGTGCTCCTGATCCTCACGCTGGAAGAACGGGAAGCCCTCGCCAAGTTCGGCGATTCCTACCGGGAGTACCGCAGGCGGGTGCCCGCCTTCAACCTGCGGCCGGCCTGCCTCCGGCGGCTGCTGCAGTCACCGGCATGAACTCGAGGCCCGTGGTGGTGGCGCTCAGCGCCATTCCCAATACCGGCAAGAGCACCCTCTTCAACCGGCTCACGGGCGGCCATCAGAGCACCGGGAACTGGCCCGGCGTGTCGGTGGAAAAAAAGAGCGGCCGCTTCGGGCTGGGCGAATTCGAGGTGGAACTGGTGGACCTGCCCGGCGCCTACAGTCTCTCGCCCGCCACCGAGGAGGAGAAGGTGGTGCGCAACTTCTTCCTCGAGAGTCCCCCGGACCTGGTACTCAACCTCCTGGATGCCCGCAACCTCTACCGGGGGCTCGGCCTCACCCTGCAGATGGCCCTGAGCGGCCTGCCCATGGTCGTGGCGGTGAACATGATCGACGAGGCGCGCAAGGCGGGGCTGGAACTCGATCTCCAGGCCCTCTCGGAGCATCTGGGCGTACCGGTGGTGGCCATCTCCGCGCGCAGCGGTGAAGGGATTCCCCAGCTCCTGGAAACACTCTACGAGGCCATCAAGTCACCGCGACCGGTACGCCCGCCCCGCATCTCCTGCCCCCCGCCGGTGAGGAGGCGGTAAAGGCACTGGCGAGGGAACTGGAACGCAACCAGGAGAGCGGCCGGCTCGATCCCAACTTCGTCGCCCAGCGGCTGCTCGAATCGCCCGAACAGCCCACCCCGCCCGCCGACCCTGCGCTGGTGAAACTTGCCGGCCGCTGGAAGGCGCGCATCGAGAGGGCCAGCGGCACTCCGCTCCCCGTGCTCTGTGCCGGCTGCCGCTTCAGCGTCGCCCGCGGCCTGGCCCACGAGGTGACCCACGAACGACCGCCCGCTCCCGACGCGGTTACCGAGCGCCTCGACAGGCTGCTCCTGCATCGCTGGCTGGGACTGCCCCTCTTCCTGCTGATCATGATCGGGCTGTTCCAGCTCATCTACGGCCTGGGTTCGCCACTGCAGACCCTGCTGAACGACCTGTTCCAGGGGTGGGGCGAACGCCTCTTCGCCCCGGCGGAATCGGCGGGCCTGGCGCAGCGTTTCCTGCATGGCGGCCTGTGGCAGGGAATGAGCGTGGTGCTCTCCTTCTTCCCCATCATCGCGCTCTTCTTCCTGCTCATGTCGCTGCTGGAGGACAGCGGCTACTTGGCGCGCGCCGCCTTCCTCATGGACCGGCTGATGCACCGCATGGGACTGGATGGCAAGGCCTTCATCAGCCTGCTGCTGGGCTACGGCTGCAACGTGCCCGCGGTGATGGGCACCCGCATCCTCTCCAGCCGCCACAACCGCCTGCTCACCATGCTGCTGATCCCCTTTTCCCTGTGCAGCGCCCGGTTGCAGGTGTTCATCTTCTTCACCAGCATCCTCTTCGCCCCGGCCGTGGCGCCGTGGATCCTGGTCACCCTCTACGCCGGAAGCTTCCTCGTTATCCTGCTCATGGGGCTGTCGCTCAACGGGCTGGGCGTGGGTGGCAGGGCGGAACCCTTCATCATGGAGATGCCGCCCTACCGCCTGCCCACCCTGCGTACCGTCGCACTGCGCACCGGCCAGGAGCTCAAGGACTTCCTCTACCGCGCCGCCACCCTCATCGTGGCCGGGGTGATCCTCGTGTGGCTGCTCTCCAACCTGCCCGCTTCCGCCGTGCCCGGCAGCGCCCAGAGCCTGGCGGGACAGATCGGACAGGCCCTGGCGCCCCTCTTTGCTCCCCTGGGCATCCCCTGGCAGGAGGTGGTGGCCCTGCTCTCGGGCTTCGTGGCCAAGGAGATCGTCATCGGCGCCCTGGCGGTGATCCACGGCGGGGGCGACCTGGCCGCCACCCTGGGCCACCATCTCACGCCCCTGCAGGGACTGAGCTTCATGCTCTTCACCCTGCTCTACACTCCCTGCGTCGCCACCCTGGCCGCCATCCGCGCCGAGTCCGGCTCCTGGAGGATCGCATCGCTCAGCGTGGTGCTGGGGCTCGCCTCGGCCTGGCTGGCCAGTTTCGCGCTCTACCAGGGCGGGCGCCTGCTCGGATTCTGAAGGGGACGGCTGCTTTCCCATTCAGGATGGGAAAAGGCGCTTCACTTCATCAGGTCCACGTCGAAGCCCTTGGCATGGAGCACATCGGTGCGGTGCTGCAGGAAACGCTGGAAGCTGGGCTGCCAGTGGTAGGCGCCGGTGGCCACGTAGTCGATGGCGCCGTGCAGGTGGAAGGCCTTGAGCCAGGCCTCGGCACGGAACACCTCCCTGCCCTCGCCGTCGAAGAAGACCCAGGTGGGTGCGTACTGCACCCCCAGCTCGGAGGCCCAGCGATTCATGGCCAGCTCGCGACCGTCGGGCGCCTGCAGCTTCTCCCTGGACCGGATGTCCACCTGCGCCACGTCGAGGTTGGTCAACGAGGTGACGATGTTCTCCCGCTTGAGCAGGTCGCCGTGGAGTTCGTCGCAGGCCCTGCAGGCGCGCTGCTCGAAGAGCACTGCGAGGTGTTTCCCCCCGGGGCGCCCGGCCAGCTTCAGGGGCCTGGCCATGAAGAAGGGTTCGTCGTGCAGCTTGCCACTGGCGGGGGCGGGATCGCGGGCCCGGTAGTAATCCACCAGTTTCTGTTCCTTTTCGTGGTGGCCGGCCACGTAGTCGAGCACCACCTCGAACTTGTGCGGCGGGTAGTAGCCGTTGAGGCGTGCTACCGGCCTGCCCTGCTCGTCCAGGAAGAGGAGCGTGGGGGTGTACTGCACGCCCAGTTTGCGGGCGAACTGCTTCTCGGTAAGGGTTTTGCCGTCGAGTCCGGTCACCTCGCGGTCGCCCCAGATGTTGATGGCGACGACATCGAAGTTCCTGCGCGTCTTTTCGGCGATGTCCCGATTGCCGAAATTGTCCTGCAGCAGCCGTGCACAGTAGGGGCAGCCGTCCTGGTAGAAGTAGAGCAGCAGCCGCTTGCCGGCCTGGGCCGCCTCGGCCACGTCTTCCTTCAGGTCCAGAAAGGACTCCTTGAACCAGGAGGGCGGCTCGTGATAGCCGGGATTGGTGAGACCGGGCTCCAGGCCCACCTCGGCCGAATGGAGAGGCGCCAGGAGAAAACAGAGCGCCAGGAGCAGCAGCCCCTTTTCCCGCCAGGAGCGGGCCGTCAGCGCCGGCCCTTGCCCCAGGGTCCCGCCTGCTTGCGATTGGGCCGGGCGCCCGGCCTGTTCAGTGTTCCCCATGGTTTGTCCTCCTTCATGCCGGCGATGCGCAGCAGCTCCTTCTTCTCCTTCTTGTCGAGCTCGCGCCACTGGCCGGCCTTTACCTTGCTGTCGAGAAAGATGGGCCCGAAGCGGACCCGTTTCAGGCGGTTGACCACGGCACCCACCGCCTCCCACATGCGCCGCACCTCGCGCTTGCGCCCCTCCATGAGGACCACGTGGAACCAGCGGTTGCTGCCCTCGCCTCCCGAAGATACCACCTCTTCGAAGCGGGCGGGACCGTCTTCCAGCTCCACGCCCCGCACCAGCTGCTCGAGCATCCCCTCGGTGACCTCGCCGTGCACGCGCACGGCGTACTCCCGCTCGATGAGCTGCCGCGGGTGCATGAGCCGGTTGGCCAGTTCGCCATCGTTGGTGAAGAGCAGCAGGCCGGAGCTGTTCACATCCAGCCGTCCCACGGCGATCCAGCGTCCCTGGGGCAGCTTCGGCAGGTTCTGGAACACCGTTCTGCGCCCCTCGGGGTCGCTGCGGGTCACCACCTCCCCTTCGGGCTTGTTGTAGAGAATCACGAAGCGCTCGGTGCTGCTCAGCCTGCGCCGGGAAATCGGCTTGCCGTCCACCAGGATGCGATCCTGGAGCGTGGCGCGGTCGCCGAGGCTCGCCTTGCACCCGTTCACCTCCACGCGCCCCTCGCGGATCCAGCCCTCGATCTGGCGCCGCGAGCCCAACCCGGCATTGGCCAGGAGCTTCTGCAGCCGTACCGGTTCAGGCTTCTTCATGGATCTCCTGTGGCGGCGCGGACCGGGGCGACTCTTCGAGGGTGGCCGCCACCTCGTCCTGGTGCCGAACCACCTCGTCCACCGCTTCGGCCAGATCGTCACCCTGCTCCTCGCCACCGGGTTCGGGCAGGTTCAGCTCTTCGTTGATGGTATCCAAGTCGCGGATCTCCGCCAGGGTGGGCAGGTCATCCAGCGACCTGAGACCGAAATAGTCGAGGAACTCGCGGGTGGTGGCGTAGAGCGCCGGCTTGCCCGGCACGTCGCGGTGCCCCACCACGCGTACCCATTCGCGCTCCAGCAGGGTACGGACGATGTGGGTGCTCACGCTCACGCCGCGGATCTCCTCGATCTCCCCGCGGGTGATGGGCTGGCGGTAGGCGATGAGCGCCAGGGTCTCCATAAGGGCGCGGGAGTAGCGACCCGGTTTCTCCTCCCAGAGCCGCGACACCCAGGGCGCGCACGCCTTGCGCACCTGGATGCGCCAGCCGCTGGCCACCTGGGCCACTTCGATACCGCGCCCCTCGTACTCTTCGGCGAGCTCTTCCAGCACGGCGCGCAGTGCTTTCCTGTCCGGCCGTTCCATCTCGTCGAAGAGCCCCTGGAGCGCGTCCAGGGACAAGGCCCTGCCCGAGGCGAGCAGGGCCGCCTCCACGATCTGCTTCAGGTTGTCACTGGGATTCATGGCTGCCGCCTACGGCCTTGATGTGGATGGGACCGAAGTTCTCGGTCTGCACCATTTCGATGAGGGTCTGCTTGAGCAGCTCGAGGATGGCCATGAAGGTGACCACCACGCCATCGCGCCCTTCGGTGATGTCGAACAGCTCGGGAAAATCGATGAAACCGTCGGGTTTCACCATCTCCAGCACCCGGCTCATGCGCTCTCGCAGTGACAGGGGCTCCCTGGTGATCTGGTGGCTGCTGAACATGTCGGCACGCTGGAGCACGTCGCGCAGGGCGAGCAGCAGCTCCTTCAGTTCCAGGTCAGGGGGCTTGCGCTCAATGTTCCTGTCCGGCACCTCCACCTGGACCGGGAAGACATCGCGCCCCAGCTGGGGCAGCCCGTCGAGGTCCTCGGCCGCCTGCTTGAAGCGCTCGTACTCCTGCAGGCGCCGGATCAGTTCGGCGCGGGGATCCTCGCCCTCTTCCTCCTCTTCCTGGGGGCGCGGCAGCAGCATGCGCGACTTGATCTCCGCCAGCATGGCGGCCATCACCAGGTACTCGGCGGCCAGCTCCAGACGCAGCTCGCGCATCATCTCGATGTACTCCATGTACTGGGCGGTGATCTGCGCCAGGGGGATGTCGAGGATGTCGAGGTTCTGCCGCTTGATGAGATAGAGCAGCAGATCAAGCGGCCCTTCGAAGGCGTCGAGAAAGACCTCCAGCGCATCGGGCGGAATGTAGAGGTCCTGGGGAAGCTGGTACTGGGGCTCGCCCTCCACCACGGCAAAGGGCATCTCCTCCTGCCGGGGAAGTGGCTCTTCGGAAGGTGCGATCACCGCTTCGGTCATCGATACTCCAGAGACATGACGTGGCGCACCTCGTCCATGGTGTCGCGGGCCTCGTCACGGGCCTTCTCGCAGCCTTCGTTGATGATGTTGCGCACCAGGTCGGGATCGTTCTCGAACTCGGCGGCCCGCTCCTGAATGGGCCTGAGCTCGGCCAGCACCGCGTCGATCACCGGCTGCTTGCACTCGATGCAGCCGATGGAGGCGCTGCGGCACCCCTCCTGCACCCACTGCTTCACCTCCTCGTCGGAATAGACCTCGTGGAACTGCCACACCGGGCACTTGGCCGGATCGCCAGGATCGGTTCGCCGCACCCGGGCGGGATCGGTGGGCATGGTGCGCAGCTGTTTTTCCACCTCTTCGGGTTTTGCATTGAGCGGGATGGTGTTGCCGTAGGACTTGGACATCTTCTGCCCGTCCAGCCCCGGCATCTTCGAGGCCCTGGTGAGCAGCGCCTGGGGCTCGGGCAGGATCACCTTGCCACTCCCTTCCAGGTAACCGAAGAGACGGTCGCGGTCACTCAGGTTGATGTTCTGCTGGGATTCCAGCAGGGCGCGGGCCGCCGCCAGGGCCTCCTCGTCGCCCTGCTCCTGCCAGGCCTTGCGGTAATTGGCGTAGAGCCGGGCATTCTTCTTGCCCATCTTCTTCATCGCCTCCTCGGCGCGCTGCTCGAAGTCGGGCTCGCGGCCGTAGAGGTGGTTGAAGCGCCGCGCAATCTCGCGGGTGAGCTCCACGTGGGCCACCTGGTCTTCGCCCACCGGCACCATGCCGGCGCGGTAGATGAGAATGTCCGCCGCCTGCAGCAGCGGGTAGCCCAGGAAACCATAGGTGGCCAGGTCCTTCTCCTTGAGCTTCTCCTGCTGATCCTTGTAGCTGGGCACTCGCTCCAACCAGCCCAACGGGGTGATCATGGAGAGCAGGAGATGCAGCTCGGCATGCTCGGGAACGCGGGACTGGATGAAGAGGGTCGCCTCGCCCGGATTGACTCCCGCCGCGAGCCAGTCGATGACCATATCCCATACACTTTCGGGAATGATGGCGGGATCCTCGTAGTGGGTAGTGAGGGCATGCCAGTCGGCCACGAAAAAGAAGCACTGGTACTCGTACTGGAGTTCCACCCAGTTCTTCAGCACACCGTGGTAGTGGCCGAGATGAAGCCGTCCCGTGGGACGCATGCCGGAGAGTACCCGGGCATGTTGAGTTGCGACGTTTTCCATGAATTCCCTAGAAAAATTGGTATGAAGCCGAACTATAGGATACCAGCCACCTTGTAGGCCAGCGACTGCGTAACGCTCAGCGCCGGCCCCAGGAGGGGGTTGAGCAGGCCGGTGGCGAAGAGGGCGATGAGAATGAACAGCCCCCAGGGCTCGAGCCTCGAGAAGGGGATGGCGAGGCGCGGGGGCAGTAGGGAAGCCAGCACCCGCCCGCCGTCCAGCGGCAGGATGGGCAGCAGGTTGATCACCATCAGAATGGCGTTGATGAGGATACCGCCCACGGCCATGTAGGCGAGCGGCTCGGCGATCCAGCCGGAGAGCCCTTCCAGGCCCACGCTCAGGCGCAGCACCACGGCCCAGATCAGCATCATGAGCAGGTTGGAGGCGGGACCGGCGATGGCGGTGAGCGCCATGTCGCGGCGGTAGTTGCCGAAGTTGCGCGGATCGATGGGCACCGGCTTGGCCCAGCCGAAGAGGAAACCGCTGCCGCCGGAAAGGGCGCTCATGGCATAGAGCGCCAGCGGCACGACAATGGTCCCCACCAGGTCGATGTGTGGGATGGGATTGAGGGTGATGCGCCCTTGCATGCGCGCGGTGTGATCGCCGAGCTTGTCCGCCACCCAGCCATGGGCGGTCTCGTGCACGGTGATGGCGAAGATGAGCGGCAGGATGAAGACCGCGAGCTGCTGGATGAGGTTGAGTTCTTGCATCGCGGGATTATAGCCGGATCGAAACGCAGGAGCGGCACTAAGTACCGCGTACCGCGATTTTTTCCAGGAGAACCCTATTCGAACAGCGAGGTATCCCCTTTCCCCTTTCGCACCACCCAGGGCTCGTCGTCCTCCATCACCACCACCGTGGTGGGCTCCATGCCGCAGTAGCCACCGTCGATGATGAGATCCACCTCGTGTTCCAGGAGATCCTTCATCTCGTAGGGGTCGGTGAGGGGCATCTCGTCACCGGGCAGGATCAGGGTGCTGCTGAGGATGGGCTCGTTGAGCTCCTCGGCCAGCGCCAGGGCAATGCGGTTGTCGGGAATACGGATGCCGATGGTCTTGCGCTTGGGGTGCATGAGCCGCCGCGGCACCTGCTTGGTAGCCTTGAGGATGAAGGTGTAGGGGCCGGGCGTGAGGCTCTTGATCAGGCGGTACTGCTGGTTGCTGATCTTGGTGTACTGGGAGACCTCGGCCAGGTTGCGGCACACCAGGGTGAAGTTGTGCCTGTCGTCGAGGCGCCGGATTCTGCGAATGCGGTCCATGGCCTCCTTGTTCCCCACCTGGCAGCCCAGCGCATAGCTGGAATCGGTGGGATAGACGATGACGCCACCGGAGCGCAGGATCTCCACCGCCTGGCGGATGAGCCGCGGCTGGGGGTTATCCGGATGTATTTGAAAGAACTGTGCCATCGGTTTCCATGTTGAATCTCGTCCACACCGGGCTGCAGCCATGCGGCAGCTCCGGCAGTTGTCCCAGGTTGAGCCAGGGGTTTTCGGGACCGTGGTAATCGGATCCCGCAGAGGCCAGCAGCCCGAAATCACGGGCATGGCGCGCCATGGTAAAGCATTCGTCCCTGCTGTGGCTGCCGGATACCACTTCCAGCCCCATGCCACCCAGTTCGCTGAATTCACCCAGCAGGCGCCGCAGCTTGCTGCGGGTCATGCGGTAGCGGGCGGGATGGGCGACGACCGCGATGCCGCCGGCATCCGCGATCCACTCCAGCGCCTCCTCCAGTGAAGCCCACTCCCCTCTGACGTGGCCCGGCTTGCCCTTCACCAGGAAATGGCGGAACACCTCCCGCACGTCACCGGCGTGGCCGGCCTGCACAAGGAAACGGGCGAAGTGGGTACGCCCCACCAGCGTCCCCTTGACCAGGGCGCGCGCGCCCTCGAAGCTGCCGGGAATGCCCGCCTTCTCCAGCCTTCGGCCGATCTCCTCTGCCCGCCAGCCGCGGTACTCCTGCAGTCGCGCAAGCCCCTGCTGCAACCCGGGCGCACCGGGATCCACGTTCAATCCCAGCACGTGCACGGTCTGGCCACCCCAGCTCACCGAGATCTCCACGCCGGGCACCAGCACCAGGCCGAGTTCACCGGCCTCTTTGGCCGCCTCGGCAATCCCGGAGAGGGTGTCATGGTCGGTAAGGGCCAGGACATCCACACCCGCTTCATGAGCACGCTGCACCAGCTCCCGCGGAGAGAGCGTTCCGTCGGATGCGGTGGAGTGGCTGTGAAGATCGTGTTTCAAGGACATAAACCAGCATTCTACCATCCCCTCCCCTGGTTCCCCGGAGAGACGGCAAAACATTTCTTGAGTCACCGGTGAAACCGTTATACTCGCGCCAATCCATATCGTGTCGCCCGTACCTGCATCATGTCCCTACGCAATACCCGCCTCCTGTTCCTTTTATGTCTTCCGCTGCTACTGGTTGCCTGCTCGGATGGCCCTGACACCCGTGGCCAGAAGATCTACCGCCCGTCACTCGGCGGAGCGCCCACCAGCCTGGATCCGGTGCAATCGGCCACCGTCTACGCCAACCACGTGGTGGTGAACGTCTACGACACCCTCTACGCCTACAAGTACCTCAAGCGCCCTTACGAGCTCAAACCCAACCTGGCCGAGGGGATGCCGGAAGTCTCGGAGGACGGCTTGACCTACATTATCCGCATCCAGCCCGATGTCCATTTCATCGATGACCCCGCCTTTCCCGACGGAAAGGGACGCGAGGTGACGGCAGAAGATTTCGTCTACTCCATGAAGCGGCACTTCGACCCCAAGAGCCGTTCCCAGGGAAACTGGCTCTGGGCCGGCAAGATCAGGGGCATGGAAGAGTGGAAAAAGGCCGGCGCCGACTATGCACAGGAGGTGGAAGGACTGCTGGCGCTGGACCGCTACACCGTGCAGATCAGGCTCACCCGTCCCTTCCCCCAGCTGGTGCACACCCTGGCACAGGGCTTCTCGGCGATCGTTCCCCACGAAGCCGTGGATTACTACGGACGGGAATTCTCTGTGCATCCGGTGGGATCGGGCCCTTTCCGCTTGCAGACCTTCGACTCGGTACGGGCGGTGCTGGTACGGAATTCCGGTTTCCGCCGTGAACCCATCAGCCTCGAGTTCGAGGGTTACGACGAAGCCGTCCATGGGAAATACGGCATCGCCGAAATCGAGGGCAGGATCCCTCCCCTGGTGGACCGGTTGGAGATCCACTTCATCAAGGAGAGCCTGTCGCGCTGGAACTCTTTCACCAAGGGCGACGAGATCCAGTACGCCACCATCCCCAAGGAACTGCTCGACGAGGTACTGGCAAAGAAACAGCCCGAAGTGAAGCTCAAACCCGCCTATGCCCGGCGTTATTTCATGAGCAGCGGACTGGAGAACGGCTTCGTGCACACCGATTTCAACATGAAGGACCCGCTCATCGGCTACAACGAGGACAAGGAACGGGAGAAACGCAATCACGCCCTGCGCTGCGCCATCCGCTACGCCTGGGATTGGGCCGAGCGTAACCGCACCTTCTACAACGACATGGGTTTCGTCTTTCCCGGAATCATTCCGCCCGTGGTGCCGGAATACGACCCCCATGCCTCCCGCGAGGCGCTGGAGCACAACCCGGACAAGGGGCGCAGGCTGCTGGAGGAGAACGGCTGGACACCGGAAAACCTGCCCACTCTCACCCTCGGCGGGGTGGCCTCGGTCGACTCCCGGCAGATGTTCGAGCAGTTCCGCGGCTGGCTGCTGCGCATCGGCTACCCCAAGGAGAAGATCAACTTCGACGCCTATGCCAGCTTCGGCGATTACAACCGCGCCGTGAAACAGGCCAAGATCATGATCATCGGCATGGGCTGGGGGCTCGACTATCCCGATGCGGAGAACACCCTGCAGCTCTTCTACGGCCCCAACGGCTCCCCCGGCTCCAACGCCTCCAACTTCAACGATCCCGAATACAACCGGCTCTACGAAAAGAGTTCGGTGATGCAGCCCTCCCTGGAACGCACGCAGATCTTCCGCAGGATGAACGAGATCGTCCTCGATTCCTGTGTCACCATATCGGGCTTGTCACGGAAGAACATCTTTCTCTGGCACAAGGATGTGGTGGCCTTCCCGGACCAGTCCATCGTTGGCGGGTTCTATTTCAGGTACGTGGATGTGAAGGAGGCCGATCGATAGCATGGAGATGCTGCAGTACGCTCTGCGCAAATTCATCACCGGCATCCCGCTGATCATCGGGGTAACGCTCATCAGCTTCCTGCTGATGGTCTACTTCGGCCCGGACAAGACCTACGAGCTCATCGGCAAGAACGCCACCGAGGAGCAGATCCAGGAGATCCGCCACCAGCTCGGCTACGACCGCCCCTTCGTCACCCGCTACATCGAATACCTCAAGGAGCTGGCCACCTTCGACTTCGGCTACTCGGACTCCACCGGCGAGCGGGTCAGCTCCATTCTCGAGCGCACCATTCCCATCTCGCTGGCGCTGATCCTGCCCGGCTTCGTCCTCGGCAACCTGCTCGGCATCGCCCTGGCGCTGGTGGCTGCCTACTACCGGGGACACTGGCTCGACAAGCTGATCATGGGCGGCTCGGTGATCGGCATGAGCATCAGCTTCCTCATCGTCATCATCGCCTTCCAGATCATCTTCTCTTCCAACTACGGGCTGGGCTGGTTCCCGGTACGGGGCTGGAACGTCTACGATTTCTGGGACTACCTGCGCTACGTCACCGTACCCACCCTGGCCACCATCTTCGTGGCACTGGGCTACAACACCCGCTTCTACCGCGCCGTCATCGTCGAGGAGATGGGGCGCGACCACGTGCGCACCGCCAAGGCCTTCGGCACGCCACCGGGAGAACTGCTGTTCAAGCACGTGCTGAAGAACGCCATGATCCCCATCATCACGCGCATCATGTTCTCCATCCCGCTGGTGGTGGTCTCGGGCTCCCTGCTCATCGAGAGCTACTTCGGCATTCCCGGCGTGGGCAAGGTGACCTACGACGCCATCACCACGGGCGACCAGCCGATCCTCAAGGCGGTGGTCGGTCTCACCGCGGTACTCTTCGTCCTCGTGCTGATCCTCAACGACATCTTCTACAAGCTGGTGGATCCGCGGGTGAGCCTGAAATGAACAAGCCTCCATTTCTCATGCAGACCACCGGGGGATGCCGGCAGGATGGTTGTGGGACGTCCGAGGCAGGGATGCCGAGGCCGAGCGTACATGGATGTATTCACAGCGGTCCCACAACCATCCTGCCGGCATCCCTTTGCGCGCCAGCGCATCGATTCCCGGGACGCCTTCCCCACATGCGCTGGCGGGATCGCTACGAGCACTTCCCTGTGCGCTCGACCTTGGCCATCCATGGCCTCGGACGTCCCACCAGCGCATGTGGGGAAGGCTTTGTGCTGCCCCCTCGGTTCGCAGAATATAGATAATGGAAACCAAGGAAAGAACCTCTCTCTGGGCCAAGGCGTGGTACAAGTTCCGCCGCGACCGCATCGGCATGGTGTCGCTGGGCGTGGTACTGCTCTACCTGGTGATTGCGCTGGGCGTCTGGCTGGGGCTCTGGGGACAGGACTGGAGCAGCATCGAAGGCCCCATGTGGGCGCCGCCGGGCCCGGAACACTGGCTCGGCACCAACATCATCGGCCAGGACATCTTCGAGCGGGCCATCTACAGCACCCGCACCGCCTTCGACGTGGGCATGGTGGTGGCCATCCTCTCCACCCTGCTCGGTGGCCTGCTGGGCGCACTCTCGGGCTACTTCGCCAACTCCTGGGTGGACGAACTGATCCTGTGGCTGATGGGCGTGCTCGATGCCATCCCCTTCTACCTCTTCGTGGCCGCCCTCGCCTATGCCCTGCAGGGCAACCCCTACGCCATGCACATCGCCATGATCGCCACCTTCTGGACCACCACCTCGCGCCTGGTGCGCGGCGAGGTGATCAAGCTGAAGAACTTCGAGTTCGTCGAGGCGGCGCGCGCCATCGGCCTGCCCCAGCGGCTCATCATCTTCCGCCACATCACCCCCAATACCTTCCACATCCTGCTGGTGCAGGCCACCATCGTCTTCGTCAGCGCCATCAAGTCCGAGGTCATCCTCAGCTTCCTGGGGCTGGGCATCACCCACGGCGTCTCCTGGGGCCTGATGATCGCCGAATCCACCCAGGAGGTGCAGGCCGGCCACTTCTCCAACTTCGTCACCGCCTCCACCTTCCTCTTCGTGCTGGTGATGGCCTTCAACATGTTCTCGGACTCCCTGCAGGACGCGCTGGACCCGAAGAAGGTGAGCGCATGATGCCAGGACGCCTTGCAATTCGGCGCGGGGACGCGCCTCCTACCGTAGGAGCGGCGTCCCCGCCGCGAACCTGTCGGAGAGTGACCCCATGACCTCTCCTCTTCTGAGAGTCCGTGACCTGGTGGTGGAATTCTCCACCGAAAGGGGGCTGGTACGCGCCATCGATGGCGTCAGCTTCGACATCATGCCCGGCGAAACACTGGGACTGGTAGGCGAGTCGGGCTGTGGCAAGTCGGTGACCTCGCTGGCCATTCTGGGGCTCATCCCCTCCCCCCCGGGGCGCATCGTGAGCGGCTCCATCCAGCTGCAGGGGCGCGAACTCACCGGGCTTTCCGAAGCCGAATACCGGCACATCCGCGGCAAGGAGATCTCCATGATCTTCCAGGAACCCATGACCGCCTTCAACCCGGTGTTCAGCATCGCCACCCAGATGATCGACGTGCTCGTGCGCCACCAGGGAATGAGCCGCCGACAGGCGCGCAACCGCGCCATCGAGATGCTCGCACTGGTGGGCATTCCGGCTCCGGAGAAACGTATCGACGAATACCCCCACCAGATGTCGGGGGGCATGCGCCAGCGGGTGATGATCGCCATGGCGCTCAGCTGCAACCCCAAGCTGCTGCTGGCGGACGAGCCCACCACCGCGCTGGATGTGACCACCCAGGCCCAGGTACTGGAGCAGATCGTGAAACTCCAGGAGGAGCTGGGAACCTCGGTGGTACTGGTAACCCACGACCTGGGCGTGGTCGCAGAGGCCTGTGACCGCGCCGTGGTGATGTACGCAGGACGGGTGGCGGAGGAAGCTCCCATCCGGTGCCTATTCGAGCAGCCCCGCCACCCCTATACCGAGGGGCTGCTCAAGTCGATTCCCCGCATCCGAGAAGAAAAACTGCCGGAGCTGCCCACCATCCCCGGGAGCGTGCCGGACCTGCTCCACCTGCCACCGGGCTGCCGCTTCGGTGACCGTTGCTACAAGGCCGACGAAATCTGTCACCGCAGAGAGCCCCGACTGGAACTGCGCAGCGACATCGCCGTGGCCTGTCATCACCCCAACACCTATGCCGCCCCGGCACCTTGCCCGGAATCATGAAACCGCTCCTCGACATCCGGAACCTGAAAAAGCACTTTCCCGTCCGGGGCGGCTTCTTCCGCCGCGTGGTGGGCCAGCTCAAGGCGGTGGACGACGTGAGCTTCCGGATTCCCAGGGGACAGACCTTCGGTCTGGTGGGCGAATCGGGCTGCGGCAAGTCCACGCTGGGACGGGCCATCCTGCGGCTGCACGAACCCACCTCGGGCAGGGTGATGCTCGACGGTACCGACATCACTGCGCTGGACAGGCGTGAACTCGTCGCGCAGCGGCGCAACATGCAGATCATCTTCCAGGATCCCTACGCTTCGCTCAGCCCGCGCCGCACGGTGATGCAGACCCTCCTCGAACCCATGGAGATTCACCGCATCGGCACCCCCGATTCCCGGCGCCGGAAAGTGCTGGAGCTGCTCGACATCGTCGGCATGAGTTCGAAGATACTGCACCGCTACCCCCACGAGTTCTCCGGCGGCCAGCGCCAGCGTATCGGCATAGCACGTGCCCTGACGCTGGACCCGAAATTCATCGTCGCCGACGAAGCGGTCTCGGCGCTGGACGTGTCGGTACAGTCCCAGGTACTCAATCTCATCGCCCGGCTGCAGCGGGAGATGCACCTGAGTTTCCTCTTCATCTCCCACGACCTGGCCGTGGTCCAGCACATAAGTCACCAGGTGGGGGTCATGTACCTGGGGAAACTGGTGGAGATCGCACCGGCCATCGACCTCTACCGCGATCCCCGCCATCCCTACACGCGGGCGCTGCTCTCCGCGATCCCGGTGCCCGAGCCCGGGCGCAAGTCGAAACGGATCATCCTAGAAGGCGATGTTCCCTCGCCGCTCAACCCGCCTTCCGGCTGCCCTTTTCGCACGCGCTGCCCCGAGGCGATGCCGGTCTGTGCCGAGCAGCTGCCGGACCTGAAGGCGATCCATGATGGCGACGATCCGCACCAAGTCGCCTGTCATCTCTACTGATATGCCTATTCACCTGATCCACCGCTGGAGCCTTCTCCTGCTCGCCATCGTTCCCCTTGGCTCTGGCGCCGGCACGCCCTCCACCGAGGCCATCGTCACTTTCAACACCGTCTGTGCCCGGTGCCACGAAGGGGAATGCAGTGGCCGGCTCAGCTTCACCGATGCGCGGAATGCATCCAGGGGACATATTCTCAGGCACTTCCCGGCGGCGGGAAACCAGCCGGGCATGGTGGGGGAACTCTTCGAACTGCTGGACCACATGAAAGAGGCTTGTGCCTTCTATTCCCTGCAGCCACCCGCCGGACCGGCCCGAAAGTGGGATGGAAAGGCACTGGAGAGGTACACCACAGCGAACCGAAGGAATCTCTTCATTCCTATAGGCAGGCTCGTCCCTGGCGATTACCGCTTGCACCTTCGAATGGAAAGCGATGTGCGGGTGAAGGTGCACCTCATCGCGGAAAACTTCGACCTGGTGGTGGAGACTTGCGAGAACACCAGCAACGGGAAGCTCGCCTTGCCCTTCACCATAGAAGAACCCGGGAGTTATTTCCTCCGCCTCTACCCGCAGAAGCCAGTCAGGGTCGAAGAACTGACCATCAAGTGATGGTGACCAGCTACAAAGCTCAGCAGACCCGACACTTGGGTCATGATCAGCTGGGGCTCGTACCTGATCACCTTGAGTGATCAGGCCATGAGCGGGTAGGCCAGCTGTACCTCGCTGGCCGGCTTGCCGGCGTGTGCCGGGGAGTAACGGCCAAGATCGAGCAGCTCCCGCGCCGGCATGGTGCCAACGATGGTCTCCAGTTCCGAGAGGCGGATGCCCTGGCGGACCAGGTAGAGCAGGTAGGTGTTGCGCAGGAGTTCCGCATCGATCTGGCCGGACTCCGCCAGGCCGGCATCCACTGCCGCCAGCTGCAGCCGCGCATCGATCTCCTCGCGGTCGAAATGGTCTTTGCCGCTCCAGGCAAGCCAGGGACAGCCTTCCCTTTCGAACCAGTCCACCACTCCCGGCGCCAGGCCGACTTTCCGGGGAGGATCTCCCGGCACCGCGACTTCGCCCTTTTCGAGGTCGATGTGCGAGGGTTCGAGACGCAGGATCTCCTCCGCGCTGAGGCCGCTCATCAGCAGGGCGATCAGCTGGCGTGCAAAGGGATCGGCGTTCTCCAGCAGCCGCGCGATCCGGTCCACGCCCAGCTCGGCGATGCCCGTGCCGGGAAGCGCCTGCTGGCTGTTCTTCTTCCCCAGCGCCGGTGCAACGGCCTGCCCCTGCTGCTCCAGGGCCGCGTTGGCCGGATAGATGGTGATGCCCAGGCCTGCCCGGCCCGTGCCCCTGGCGATCGGCTTGAGAAAATCGACCAGCCACACCATGAGCAGCGCAACCGCCAGGGAAACGCCGGCCACGATGCCGGCATCCCGCCAGTAGTGGGGCCAGATGGGCTTCTCCGGGGGATAGGCCCACTCCACTACCTGGAGCTGGGGATACTTGGCGCGGTTGGTCACCTCCACCTTGACCAGCCTGTCCTCGAGTTCGCGGTAGAGCAGCTCCAGGCCGGCCAGATCTTCCTGCATGGCCTGGTATTCGCTGAAGCGGGCGGTGAACTCCGAGGCCTCCGCCTTGAAATCCTCCAGCTGCTTGCGCAGCGACTCCACCGTCTGCCGGGCCGCTGCGTAGTCCTGCCGCGCGCTGGTGAGCACGTAATCCTGCCCGGAGCGCTGCGACTTGAGGATCTTGGCCTCGAGCTTGGCCAGTTTCTCCGGGATCACCTTGAGCGAGGCGGAGCGCTCGATGTACTGCTTGGTGTAACGGCGGTTCATCTCCGCCACCTGCTCACGCAGCTCCTGGGCACGCTGCACCATCTGCGCGTAGGCCCGCTTGTCCTGCTCCGGCACCACGGTCTCGCCCCGGGCGATGGCCGCCTCCACGGCATCCAGGCGCGCCCTGGCCTTGACCATCTCCTCGTTGACGGTGTTGAGCGACTCGTTGAGCCCCTTCAGGCGCGAGAGGATCTGGTTCTCGTCCCGTTCGGTGCTGAGAATCTGGTTGTTTTCGCGAAAATCGTTCAGCGCCGCCCGCTTCTCCGCGATCTTCTTCCCCAATGCCTCGTACTGCTCCCGCAGTACATCCACGGTGCGCGCATTGAGCGCCGCCACCTCTTCCTCGCGGAGTTTCAGGTAGCTTTCGATCCACGTATTCACCAGCAGGGAGAGCAGCGCGGGATCGCCGCCCTGCGCCTGGAGTTCCACCAGGTTGGTCTCGGGCAGTATCGACACATCGAGCATGGCACGGATCTCGTCCACGCCCGGAAGCTCGGCTCCTGGGTTCTTTGTCGCCAGCTCACGGGCGACCCGTTCCAGCAGCGGGCGCCCGAGCAGGCGCTGCTTCTGGATGGTCACGTGCTGGATGTCGGCCTCGACGTTCTGCTGGTCCACCTCGGGAGGTGCCACCGTGAGCAGCGACGCACTGGCACTGTAGAGCGCCGGTCGCTGTAAGTCCCAGGCCAGGCCCACCGCGAGGCAGAGGATAAAGGTGAGCAGGAACACGCGAACCCGCCGCCGCGAGGTCCTGGCCAAAGCAGCCTCTTCGGGCGCGCCTTTGGGTGCGGGCAATAGTTCCATGCCGCCAGCTGATTCCATGGTCGTCGTCTTGTCCCTTTGAAAAAGATCGGATCAGGATACCGCCCTTTGCACTAACCTGCCAAAGGAAACAACCCTCAAAGCAGGACGACGTCATCTAATGGCATAAGCTATTGAAAAGCGGGGCGGGTACCTGCTCGGAAAACTTTGGAGGCAGGGATGCCGACGTAGAGCTTACATGGACGTATTCACGGCGGTTTTCCGAGCAGGTACCCGCTCTGCCCCAAGTTAG
>QNZQ01000064.1 GCA_003972985.1 Gammaproteobacteria bacterium
CGACTTCAACAAACTGACGGACAGGCAGGTCCTGGAGATCATGGACAAGTTGAACAATCGCCCTCGAAAATGCCTGGGGTACAAGACACCCAATCAGGTATTCTTCGGGATCAAACCACCCGTTGCACTAGCGAGTTGAATCCGCGCTGAACAAACATCTCACCTCACACCCGAATTGGCGATGACCGCTGAACTGGCCGGCCTTGTCGGCACCTGGCAGAAGCGCGGCTACCGGCGCGATGCAGCACTCAGCGCGCTAACTTCGTTCCTGGTGCTGGACATGATCCGCCGTGGCGGCCATGACGCGGCCATTGACCAGCTGGACAGCCTGGCTCATGCCATAGCCGGCGCAACCGGCCAGATACTGCTGCCGGCAATCGAAGATGATGAAGATGAGGACGCAACCGATGAGCATTGAACACGGCGAAATCACCCACGGCGTCACGCCAGAGACACAGCTGGCCACCGACCTGCAGCACCTCACCAGCCGCTGGCTAAAAGAAGGGCACAGCCGTGACGAGGCCATCGGCGCGCTGCTTGGCTACGGCGTGCTGGCACTGGTTGAGGCGGACGGCGGCGCGGCCACTGCGGCACGGCTGGTGGCGCTGGCGGACAGGATCACGGGTGGCGCGGCATGATCCACATGGGGCCTATCCAAAGTTCGAGCCGGCTGCAGCAGGGACCGGCCGCGAAGTCGTTTTTTCTGCTATCCCGGATCGTTGCGCGCGCGCACCGGACAATGTTGCAACGGCGCTGGATCGCGGTATCATCGTGCTATCGGCGTGCGCGACGCACCCGGTACCCACAAAACCCGATCCAGGACGCGACGTCCGGTCACAGCGAATTTCCCTATTCACGCTGACTGGAGAATTGCGTCCATGAAAAGCTGGTACAAGATCCAGGCCGCCACCAAAGCGCTGGCCTTATCCATCCATGACGAGATCGGCGGCTGGGGTATCCCCACCTCCGACCTGCTGAAAGAGATCCGCAACTTCAAGGGATCTCAGATCAACCTCGAGATCCACTCCCCCGGCGGCAGTGCCTTCGATGGCCTGGCGCTGTATCACGCGCTGAACAACCACCCGGCGCGCATCGAGGCGCGGGTGCTTGGCGTGGCCGCCAGTGCCGCCACCCTGCCGCTGATGGCCGGCGACACCATCACCATGCCGGACGGCGCTTTCATCATGATCCACGATCCCTGGGCCATGGCCGGCGGTGGTGCCGATGAGCTGGAGGACACGGCGGACCTGCTGCGCAAGGTGGGTGACAGCCTGGCCAGCGTCTACAGCAAGCGCACCGGCCTACCCATTGAGCGCATCAAGGTCTTGATGGCGGACGAGACCTGGCTTAACGCCACCGAAGCCAAAGCACTGGGCTTTGCCGACGAGATCGACGCCGAGGCGAAGATAGCGGCATTGTCACCGGCTGCCGTCCGGCACTTCGGCAAGCTGCCGGATGCACTCGCGCCGAAACTCGAAACCGCCAGGGACCTCGAGGCCGCCGTCCGGGACGGACTGCAGCTGCCAAGCCGCGCCGCCAAGAAGCTGGTGGCCGGCGGATTCAAAGCACTCTCAGGCCGCGATGACCGGGAGGAAATCGAACAAGCAACCACCCTGATCTCCGCCTTGCGTGCGGATCTTCGTAAAACCTTCGACCTGAGGACCTGACAATGGAATCCACCGAACTTGCAACCGAAATCCAGGCCTACCACCAGGACGTCAAAGCCGGCGTCCAGGACATCAAGGCCACCCTGAAAAAGCATGCCGAAAAACAGGAGGAGCTGTCCGACCGCCTGTTGGATATCGAGCAGCGTGCCAACCCGGACACCGGCACTTACCGCACACCGGCACCGCGAAGCGCCGCCAGCGCACTGCTGAAGGCTGACGAGGTGAAGGCCTTTGCTGAAAAGCGCGTCCGCGCGGTCGGCGTGGCCGTTGAGGCACGGGACCTGCTGCCGTCGATCATGGCGAACACCCTCACCTCGGATTCGGCCACCAACCCGGCACAGCAGTTGCCAGGCGTGGTCGGCGGGCCGGTGCAGCGCACCTGGCTGCGGCAGTACCTGAGCACCGTCGCGGCAACTTCCGCCTCCTTCGTTTACACCAAGGAGAGCACGTTTACCAACAACGCCGCCGCGCAATCCGCAGAAGGCGCCGCCAAGGCCGAAAGCGATCTCACCTTCACGGAGGTCACGGAGCCGGTGAGCACCATCGCGCATTACCTGCGCATGAGCCGCCAGCTGTTGGATGACAACGATGCGCTTCGCCAGTTTGTCGATACCCGGCTTCACCAGGGGCTCGAGCTAGCCATTGAGGACGACATCATTAACGGCGACGGCACCAGCGGCAAGATGAACGGCCTGCTCAAGAGCGGCAACTACACCGCCTTCACACCGACCGGGACCGACAAGATCGTTTCGTTGCGAGAAGCCAAGCTTGACCTCGAGTCGGCGGACTACCGCGCCGGGTTGATCGTGATGCACCCGGACGATGTGGCCGAGATCGAACTGGTCAAGGACAGCAATGGCAACTACGTTGTTGGCCTGCCGATCAATGGCGGCCTGCCGCAGCTGTGGGGTGTGCCGGTGTACAGCACCACCAAGGTGACGTCCGGCAACTTCATCATGATGGACCTCACGGCGGTGGGCCTGCACCAGCGGATGGATGCCGTGGTGGAGCTGAGCGACAGCGACGCCAACAACTTCACCACTAACCTGGTCACGATCCGCGCAGAGACCCGCCTTTCCGTGGCGGTGTACCTGCCGGCAGGCGTTGTGAGTGGTGCGCTGTCCACCTGATCCTAGCCAGTCAGATGGACACGGCCTGGACATGCCGCAAAACTGTCCTCTCAAAAGGGTGGCCTTGGCATGCCACAAAACTGCCAGCGGCGGCACCCGTCTCCAGGTGCCGCCTTTTTTCGACCTGGAGGAACCCATGAAGAAACCACGCAAATCCCGATCCGATTCCACCGCCGCCGCCGTCAATGCCTTCCAGGCCGGCCAGCTGGAGCCGCCGCCGCATGTCCGCCTGCGCAAAGGGGATCTCCCCTTCTGGCGCTCCATCGTGAGCTGCCGACCGGCGGAGAGCTGGACCGCCGCCGACCTCGAGCAGGCCGCCAACTTGGCCAGGTGCAAGGCCGATATCGAGCGCCTGCAGCTGGAGATCGACGACGAGGGGGACGTGGTGGTGAACCAGCGCGGCACCCCAATTGTGAATCCCAAGCACACGCTACTCGAAACCCTGAGCCGGCGCACCGTGGCGCTGTCGCGGATCCTGCAGATTCACGCCGTGGCCACCGCCGGGGATTCGCGCGACCTGAGAAAGGCGGCCAGGGCGGAACGCGAGGCCAAGAGACTGATGCAGGAGGCGGATGACGGGCTGATCCCGAAGCCGCACTAGGCCGGCGCCGCGTGGTGGCATAACCAAACCTCTATACCCAAGCGCTGTTTATGGCGCATCAGGTGGAGTAATGGCTATCCTGTACGAAACCAACAGATAAGGATTCACGCTGGCCACAGTAGGCATCAAGCAAGCGATGTGCCGCATAGATGAACGTCTATGGCCACCACGGGCCGCCGTCCGGCTGGAGAGCGCGTAGCTATCGGCAAGGCGATTGAGGAGGCGCTGGGGGACAGGCGCGGAAGCAACCAGTATCAACGGAAAGTGGAAGTGCAAAATTTTGCACAAGCTGATTCCGGCCAGAAAACCCGCGAACTTGCCGCCAGGCGCCTGGTACACGAGACCAGCCTGGCCTCGAGATTGAGCTACTGCAGGCGCTTGGCGAAGAAACGGCAAAAGTTTCACAAGAGTTTCACACGGCAAAGAAAAAAGGCTTACGATTTCTCGTAAGCCTTTGATTTATATGGCGTCCCCTAGGGGAGTCGAACCCCTGTTACCGCCGTGAAAGGGCGGTGTCCTAGGCCTCTAGACGAAGGGGACAAGTTGAACTTGTCTTAAATAACTGCCTGCCTTGTGGCAGCCAGGTTTGAATCTGGTGGAGCCAGGCGGGATCGAACCGCCGACCTCAACACTGCCAGTGTTGCGCTCTCCCAGCTGAGCTATGGCCCCGCTTGCTGCTACCTGTGGAACCTCTGCGGTGCCAAGGCATCCTCAAGAGGCGCGTATGATAATCCAGGCTTTTTTGGCTGTCCATACCTTTGGCGGAATTTTTTCTCAGTTCTTCTGCTCCGCCCTGGCCCATGAATCGCGCAGGGTCACCACGCGATTGAATACCAGCTGTCCCTCTTCCGCAGCCCTGGTGTCACGACAGAAATACCCTTCCCGTTCGAACTGGAAACGCGTGCCGGGCTCGGCATCGGCCAGGGCCGGTTCGACCATCGCCTGGAACACCCTGAGCGAATCGGGATTGAGAAAATCCTGGAACGGACGATCCTTCACACCGTCGGGATCGGGCCGTTTGAAGAGCCTGTCGTAGAGGCGCACCTCGGCGGGAACCCCTTCGCTGGCGGAGACCCAGTGGATGACCCCGCGCACCTTGCGCCCCTCGGGGTTCCTGCCCAGGGTTTCGGGATCGTAGTGGCAGCGCAGCTCGACGACGTTGCCTTCGTCGTCCTTGACCGCCTCGTCACAGATGATGGTGTAGGCGTTGCGCAACCGCACTTCGCCACCGAGCACCAGCCGCTTGTACTTTTTGTTGGCGCTCTCGCAGAAATCGGCGCGGTCGATGTAGATCTCCCGGGTCAGTTTCAGCTCCCGGCTGCCCAGGGACTCGTCCTTCGGATGATTGGGCGCCGACAAGGTCTCCACCTGTCCCTCCGGATAGTTGGTGATCACCACTTTGAGTGGCTCCAGCACCGCCATGCGCCGGGGCGCGGTGCGGTCCAGGTCCTCGCGGATGCTCGCCTCGAGCACGCCCATCTCCACGGTGCCGTCCACCTTGGTGACGCCGATGCGGTTACAGAAATCGCGTATGGCAGCCGGCGTATAGCCGCGCCGCCGCAACCCGGCGATGGTGGGCATGCGCGGGTCGTCCCAGCCCTCCACATGGCCCTCCTCCACCAGCTGGGTGAGCTTGCGCTTGCTCATCACCGTGTACTCGAGGTTGAGGCGTGCGAACTCGATCTGGCGTGGGTGGCAGGGCGCGCTGATGTGGTCCAGCACCCAGTCGTAGAGGGGCCGGTGATCCTCGAACTCCAGTGTGCACAGGGAGTGGGTGATCCCTTCCAGGGCATCGGAGATGGGATGGGTGAAGTCGTACATGGGATAGATGCACCACTCGTCGCCGGTCTGGTGGTGGATGGCCCCGCGCCGGATGCGGTAGAGGGCCGGATCGCGCAGGTTCATGTTGGGCGATGCCATGTCGATCTTCGCCCGCAGGGTGCGCGAGCCGTCGGGAAACTCGCCGGCGCGCATGCGGCGGAACAGGTCCAGATTCTCCTCCACCGGGCGATTGCGCCAAGGGCTTTCACGCCCGGGTTCGGTGAGGGTGCCGCGATACTCGCGCACCTGTTCCGGGGTGAGGTCGCAGACATAGGCCAGCCCCTTCTCGATCAGCTCAACGGCGAACCCGTAGAGTTGCTCGAAGTAGTCGGAGGCATAATAGAGCCCCGCCCACTGGTAACCGAGCCAGCGCACGTCCTCCTTGATCGCCTCGACATACTCCACGTCCTCCTTGTGGGGATTGGTGTCGTCGAAGCGCAGGTTGCACTCGCCAGCGTAATCCTCGGCGATGCCGAAGTTGAGCACGATGGACTTGGCATGCCCGATGTGCAGGTAACCGTTGGGCTCGGGCGGAAAGCGCGTGCGGATCTTTTCGTGCTTGCCGCTGGCCAGGTCGGCCTCGATGATCTGGCGGATGAAGTTGGTGGGTCTGTTCTGTTCCGGCATCGGTGTGGTGTGCTCGTGTTGATGTTTTTTCAACAATCGTAGGAGGTCCGCCCTCGGGCCGAACTTCAAATATTCGCGGCGAGGGCGCCGCTCCCACAGGTTGGGGTTCGCGGCGAGGACGCCGCTCCTACGTTTTTGCTTCTATCCAGGCGATGGCCTTGTCGATTCGGCGCAGGCAGGCTTCCCGGCCCACCATCTCCATGGTGAGATCGAGGTCCGGTGAGGGCGCACCGCCGGTGACCGCCACGCGCACGGGCATGGCCACCTTGCCGAAGCCAGTCTCGAGCGCCTTCACCGTGGCCTCGATAGCCGCGTGGATATCCTCGCGCACCCAGCTGTCCAGCTTCTCCAGTCGTTGGCGAACCGCCTTCAGGGGTTCGATGGCCGCGGACTTGAGCGCCTTTTTCGCCGCCTTCTCGTCGAATTCCTCGAAATCCCTGTAGTAGAAGGCGCTGATCCGCGCCAACTCCACCAGGGTGCTGGCGCGTTCCCGCTGCGCCTCCACCACCTGCACCAGATCCGGCCCTTCCGCGGGATCGATGCCCAGGTCTCCCATGTGCGGCGAGAGCAACCGCGCGATGCGCTTAGGATCGTCGTGCTTGATGTAGTGCTGGTTGATCCAGAGCAGCTTCTCGGTGTTGAAGGTGGAGGGTGCTTTGTTCACTTCCGCGAGGTCGAAGAGTTCCACCATCTCGTCCAGGGAAAAGATCTCCTGGTCGCCGTGGGACCAGCCGAGCCTCACCAGGTAGTTGAGCAGCGCCTCCGGGAGAAAACCGTCGTGCAGGTACTGCATCACGCTCACGGCACCGTGGCGCTTGGAGAGGCGGGCACCGTCGTCGCCCAGGATCATGGGCAGGTGGGCATACTCGGGCACCGGCAGGCCCAGGGCCTTGAGCAGGTTGATCTGGCGCGGCGTATTGTTGATGTGGTCGTCGCCGCGGATCACGTGGGTGATCTCCATGTCCGCATCGTCCACCACCACGGTCAGGTTGTAGGTGGGCGAACCATCGCTGCGCCGGATGATGAGGTCATCGAGCTCGGCATTGTTCACCCGGATGGTGCCACGCACCAGGTCCCTGAAGACCACGGATCCCTCCTCCGGATTGCGGAAGCGCACCACGTGCGGCTTGTCGGGATCCACATCCCGCGTGCGGCAGAAACCGTCATAGCGGGGCTTGAGCTTCTTCGCCTTCTGCTCCTCGCGCAACTGTTCCAGCCGCTCCTTCGAGCAGTCGCAACGGTACGCGAGGCCCTTCGCCAGCAGCTCGTCGATCACCTCGTTGTAGCGCTCGAAGCGGTGGGTCTGGTAGAAAGGACCCTCGTCGTAATCCAGCCCCAGCCAGGTCATCCCCTCGAGAATGGCGTTCACGGACTCCTTGGTGGAGCGTTCCAGGTCCGTATCCTCGATACGCAGGATGAACTTGCCGCCGTGCTTGCGAGCGAAGAGCCAGGAGAAGAGTGCCGTGCGTGCACCCCCCACGTGCAGGTAACCGGTGGGGCTGGGTGCGAAGCGCGTTCTTATGGTCATGATCCGGTGGCCGAGGCAAAAGGCGCATTTTATCAGGGAAGCAGTACGCCCGGCTGGAATTTGCATGAAAGCCTTTCAACGTTCTGCCGTTGTTCTATAATAGAACCAATACAGGACAATTGGAGCCAGCCATGCCGCCCGTTACAGACCACCGACTCACCCGCCGCCAGCAGGAGATCTACGAGTACCTGCTGGACAACCTGCACGAGTTTCCCCATCCGCCCACGCTGGACGAGCTGTGCACCGCCCTTGGCCTGAGCTCCAGGGGATCGCTGCACAAGCAGCTGCAGGCACTCGTCGAAGCCGGGCTCATCGAGCCCATGAACAACAAGCGCCGCGGCGTGCGCCTGACCCGGCCCCCAATCCAGGAAATAGACCCAGATGAAAACGAGCTGCCGCTGTACGGCCGCATCGCCGCCGGCCAGCCCATCGAAGCCATCGCCGGCAACGAGACCATCACCGTGCCGCCGCCGCTGCGCACAGAGAATCCCTGCTACGTGCTCGAGGTGAAGGGGGATTCCATGATCGAGGAAGGCATCCTCGACGGGGACTGGGTGGTCATCGAGCAGCGCGACCATGCCCGCAACGGCGAGATCGTGGTGGCGCTGGTGGACGGCGAGGAGGCAACGCTCAAGCGAATCGAGCAGAAAGCGGGGAAGGTCGTTCTCCATCCCGCCAACAGCAGCCTGCAGCCCATGAGCTATCGGCCAGAACAGGTCCGGATCCAGGGCGTGCTGGTTGGGCAGATGCGGCGCTACCACTGACCGCGGTGCAGAACGGTTCAGGAGTAGTAGAGATACTGCTCCAGCTGCTCGATGACGAACTGCTGTTCGTTGATGATGTCCTTGACGATATCGCCAATGGAGACCAGCCCCACCAGCTTGCCTTCATCCACCACCGGCAGGTGACGGATGCGGTTCTCCGTCATCAGCGCCATGCACTCGTTGGTGGTGGTATCCGGGTGGACCACCACTAGCCGTTCGCTCATCACCTCCCGTACCGGTGTGTCCTGGGAGTGCCTGCCCTCCAGCGCCACCTTGCAGGTGTAGTCCCGTTCCGAGAAGAGCCCCACCGGCCTGCCGTTTTCCACCACGACCAGTGATCCGATACCGAGGTCGGCCAGTTTCCTGATCGCCTCCAGCACCGTCTCGTCGGGTGAGGCGGTATAGACCTCGCCCCCCTTCTGTTCCAGAATCTCTTTGACGTTCTTCATGCAAACGACCTCCGCCCACTTTAGTTCGACTCTATCCTTAAAGATAGACCAAATTCCGGATTCTTCCCGTTTTGCTTTCAGGCGGTGGGACTCGGATCAGAAGGGGAAACCGCCGGGCGGCATTCCACCCCCGGGAGGCATGCCGCCGCCCGGGAAACGCCCTTTCATCCCTTTCATCATCTTCGCCAGACCGCCCCCCTTCATCTTCTTCATCATCTTCTGCATCTGGGTGAACTGCTTGAGCATGCGGTTGATGTCCTGCACCTGGGTGCCGGAACCCCTGGCAATGCGCCGCTTGCGCGAGCCCTTGATGATCTGGGGAAACTCCCGCTCCTGGGGGGTCATGGAATTCACGATGGCGATCATCTTGCGGATCTCCTTGTCTCCCGCCTGTGCCTTCACCGCATCGGGCACCTGGCCCATGCCCGGCAGCTTGTCCATCATGCTCGAGACCCCGCCCATCTTGGCCATCTGTTCCATCTGCTCCTTGAAGTCCGAGAGGGTGAAGCCCTTGCCCTTGTGGATCTTCTTCGCCAGCCTGGCGGCCTTGTCCTGGTCCACCTTCTGACCGATCTCTTCCACCAGGGAGACCACGTCGCCCATGCCGAGGATGCGCGAGGCGATACGGTCGGGATGGAAAGCTTCCAGGGCGGTGGTCTTCTCGCCCACGCCGAGGAACTTGATGGGCTTGCCGGTGATCTTGCGAATCGAGAGCGCGGCACCACCACGGGCATCCCCGTCGATCTTGGTGAGCACCACGCCGGTGAGAGGCAGCGCCTCGTTGAAGGCGCGGGCGGTGTTGGCCGCATCCTGCCCGGTCATGGCATCCACCACGAAGAGCGTCTCCACCGGCTTCAGCGCCTGGTGCAGCGCCTTGATCTCGTCCATCATGGCTTCGTCGATGTGCAGGCGACCGGCGGTATCCACGATGAGCACGTCGAAGTGGCCTTTCTTCGCCGCGTCCAGCGCCTGCTTTGCAATCTTCTCCGGTTTCTGACCGGGATCACTGGGGAAGAACTCGACACCCACCTCTTTCGCCAGGGTCTCGAGCTGGTCGATGGCGGCAGGACGGTAGACGTCGGCGGAGACCACCATCACCTTCTTCTTCTCCCGTTCCTTGAGGAAACGGGCCAGCTTGCCCACGCTGGTGGTCTTGCCCGAGCCCTGCAGGCCGGCCATGAGGATCACCGCCGGCGGCTGGGCGCGCAGGTCGAGTCCTTCGCTCGCCTCCCCCATCACCTTGATCAGCTCGTCATTGACGATCTTCACCAGCGCCTGGCCGGGCGTGAGGCTCTTCATCACCTCCTCGCCCACGGCCTTGGCCTTCACGTCCTCGACGAACTCCTTGACCACCGGCAGGGCCACGTCGGCCTCCAGCAGTGCCATGCGCACCTCGCGCATGGTCTCTTTGATGTTCTCCTCGGTGATGCGCCCCTGTCCCCGCAGGTTCTGCACCACGCGGCCGAGACGGTCGGAAAGATTCTCAAACATGATGTGTGGTTCCGGATGTAAGCAATCGCGTGATTATAGGGCACCGCAGGCGACGCTGTGAGGCAAACGGGGTGTCCCTCATGGAGATACCCACCTTGGACGGCATCGCCACCGGAAAGATCCGGACGATTTTCAACTGGCTCCGCAGCGCAACAGCTCGCCGTAGAGTGCCCGCAACAGGTCCTTGGGCGTCACCATGCCCTTCAGCCTGCCCTCTCCGTCCACCACCGGCAGGTGGTGAACACCCTGGGAGAGGTAGATGGGGAACAGGTCCATCACGTGCTGATCCTCGCGCACCGTCACCGGGTTCCGGGTCATCAGGTGGCCCGTGTATTCAGGCTTGTCGGTGGTTAGCTCCCGCGAGGGCTTCAGGAAACGCCCCAGGCGGTCGGCGAGCCGCTCCCCCGTGGGATGTTTCACCTGGCGCAGAAAATCGGCGATGGTGAGTATGCCCATCACCCGCCTGTGGTCGTCCACCACCGGGAGCGCCCGCACCTTGAGTTCCGCCATCTTCCACCAGGCCTGCTCCACGGGCGTGTCATAGTGCACGGCGGCAGGATCCGGCGTCATGATGTCGCGGCACAGCACGGTTCCGAGTTCACGCCGGGCCGCGTGGGCCGCGGTGAGCTCGATGATCGCGCGCAGGTCCGAAACCGAGAGGTCGATGTACTCGCCCAGCTCGCGCATGGCGTAGTCCAGGTCTTCCGGGGCCACGCCCAGGCCCGCCACCACCTTCCCCTCAGACTTGCCGGCCGCCCCCGGAGAGGGCTTTCGCAGCTTCTCGGGATAACGGCGGTTGCTAATCACGTTGTTGATGAACAGCGCCCACGACAGCATCACCACCACATTGATCAGGATGGGCGTCACCATGTACTGGTAGCCCAGCGCCTGTACCGCAGGGCCGCTCACCACGGCACTGAGTGCCGTGGCACCTCCGGGCGGATGGAGGCAGCGGGTGATGTACATCACCGAAATGGCGATACCCACCGCCAGGGCGGCAGCGATCACCTTGTCCGGCACCAGCATGGCGATGCTGATCCCGATGAAAGCGGAAATGAGATGGCCGCCCACGAAGTTCCAGGGCTGGGAAAGGGGGCCGTGGGGGACGGCGAAGAGCAGTACCGCCGAGGCGCCCATGGATGCCACCACCCAGGGCAGGTCACGAGGTGCGAGGAACTGCACGCTCACCAGCATGATGAGACCAATGCCCACCAGTCCCGCCAGGCCGGAGACGACCTTCTCCCTCAGGCCCACCGTGTCGGGCGCAGGAAGGAAGGCTTTCAGCAGCTCCGGAAGCTTCTTAGAGGAAGGTGACATGGGGATAACGATCGCTCCCGTTCATTACCATCGTGGTTTGGACATCCTAACAACCCGATTCCGCAAGCACCACACCCCCTTGAAAAGCCACCGACTTTTATGTAGTGTCCCGTCTTTGCTTTTGCCACAGGGCGGGAAAGCGCGGGTGGCCACCGGGATACGGGGCTGCCTTTTTTGTTGGCGCATGCGAGACCCATGGAATGAAAGACGTACTGATGAACACCTACAACCGCCTGCCGGTCACCTTTACCCGGGGAGAAGGCGTATGGCTCTTCGACGATCAGGAGCGGAAATACCTGGACGCCGTCGCCGGCATCGCCGTGTGCGGACTGGGTCACGCCCATCCCGCGGTGACCCGTGCGCTCTGCGACCAGGCCGGGAAGCTGGTCCACACCTCCAATCTCTACGGCATCGAGAACCAGCAGAGGCTGGGGGAACGCCTGGCCGAGATGTCGGGCATGGACCGGGTGTTCTTCTCCAACTCGGGAGCCGAGGCCAACGAGGCGGCCATCAAGCTGGCACGCCTGTGGGGCCACCGCAAGGGGATCGACACCCCTGTCATCGTGGTGATGGAGAACAGTTTCCACGGCCGCACCATAGCCACCCTCACCGCCACCGGCAACCGCAAGGTCCAGGCCGGCTTCGAACCCCTGGTTCACGGATTCGCCCGCGTACCCTACGGTGACCTGGAGGCCCTGCACACGGCCGCCGGCAATCTCAAGGATATCGCCGCCGTATTGGTTGAACCCATCCAGGGCGAAGGCGGCGTCAACATACCGCCGGACGACTACCTGCCGGGCATCCGTGAACTCTGCGACCGGCACGACTGGCTGATGATGCTCGACGAGATCCAGACCGGCATGGGCCGCACCGGCAGGCCCTTCGCCTTCCAGCACCACGACATCCTTCCCGACGTGATGACCCTGGCCAAGGCGCTCGGCAATGGGGTGCCGGTGGGCGCCTGCCTGGCCAGCGGTGAAGCGGCCAACCTCTTCGGTCCCGGGAGCCACGGTTCCACCTTCGGCGGAAACCCGCTTGCCTGTGCAGCGGGGCTGGCGGTGATGGACACGCTCGAAGGCGAGCGGCTGTGGCAGCGGGCGGCCGAACTGGGCGCCGGCCTGGCCAGCGCGCTCGGGGAGGAGCTGGCCGCCACCGATGGCGTGGTGGAGATCCGCGGGCGCGGACTGATGCTCGGCATCGAGCTCGACCGTCCCTGCGGTGAACTGGTGGGCCGGGCACTCGAAGAGGGGCTGCTAATCAACGTCACCGCCGACAGCGTGGTGCGGCTGCTGCCGCCGCTCACGATGAGTGATGCCGAAGCGGAGCAGCTCACACGCCAGCTCACCAACCTGATCAAAGATTTCCTCTCGGGGAAGTGAGAACGACATGACCCGACATTTTCTGACCCTGCTCGACCTGACCTCCGACGAATTGCGCTCCCTCATCCGGCGCGCTCACGAACTCAAGCGGGGACGCCAGCGTGGCGAGATCAACGAGAGCCTGCGGCACAAGGTGCTGGGCATGATCTTCGAGAAATCCTCCACGCGTACCCGCGTCTCCTTCGAGGCCGGTATGACCCAGCTCGGCGGGGCTGCCATGTTCCTCTCGCCCAACGATACCCAGCTGGGACGCGGCGAACCCGTCGAGGACACCGCAAGGGTGCTCTCGCGAATGGTGGACGGCATCATGATCCGCACCTTCGCCCACGAAACCGTGGAGACCTTCGCCGAGTATTCCACCGTCCCCGTCATCAACGGGCTCACCGACCTGGTGCATCCCTGCCAGCTGCTGGCGGACATGCAGACCTACTTCGAGCACCGGGGCGACATCCAGGGCAGAACCGTGGCCTGGATCGGCGATGGCAACAACATGTGCCACTCCTATATCAACGCGGCACGCCGGTTCGATTTCCGGCTGCGCATCGCCTGCCCCGAAGGCTATGATCCGGATCCCGCGATCCTGGATCCGGCAACCGATCGCTGTGAGATCGTGCGCGACCCCATGGCCGCCGCCGAAGGTGTCGACCTGGTGGTCACCGACGTCTGGGCCAGCATGGGGCAGGAAGAGGAGCAGAAGCAGCGCGAAGCCGCCTTTGCCGGCTACCAGGTGACCCCTGAACTCATGGCCCGGGCCGACGAGAAGGCCCTGTTCATGCACTGCCTTCCGGCGCACCGCGGCGAAGAGGTGGCCGCCGAGGTGATCGATGCACCCGACTCGGTGGTCTGGGACGAAGCAGAGAACCGGCTCCACGCACAGAAGGCGTTGCTGGAGTTCCTGCTCAGATGAGGCCCGGCTTGGACATTTACCGCCCGATCTGAAAAAATCAGCCATCTTCCGCATGCCCGGACAAAACCCGTGAAGAGAATCCTGCTCCTTGCTGTACTGCTGTTCATCGCTGCCACGGCTGCCGCGGAAACCCGCTACGTCACCGATCAGCTCAAGATCACCATGCGCAGTGGCGAGAGCCCCAAGCACCGCATCATCAAGATGCTTCCCTCGGGCACCCCGGTCACCGTGCTCAGCAGCAACAAGGAGACCGGCTATTCCAAGGTGCAGCTGGCCAACGGCAAGACCGGCTACGTGCTCACCCGGCAACTGCTGCGAGAGCCCGTGGCGCGCGACCGCCTGGCCGCCCTGGAGAAACGCATCAAGGAACTGGAAGCCACGCCCGGCGAGCTGAGCAGCCGTCTGGCCAAGCTCTCACGCGAGCACGACGAGCTGCAGCGCGCCCACACCGAACTCCAGGCGGAGAAGGACCGTATCCAGAACGAGCTGGAAACCCTCAAGCGTACCGCATCCAACGCCGTGCAGATCGCCCAGGAACGCAAGAAACTGCGCAAGCAGGTGGCCACCATGAGCCGTGAGCTGGCCGATCAGGAGCAGGAGATCCGGGAGCTGAAGAACAGCAGCACCCAGCGCTGGTTCCTCATCGGTGGCGGAGTGCTCTTCGGCGGCATCCTGCTGGGCCTGATCCTGCCCCACCTGCGGGTGCGCAAGCGCAAGGACTCCTGGGGATCCCTCTGATCCCCACGTCCCGGCCGCCACGGGGCTTCCCTCCCCCACTGTGCCGATGATGGCCCGGATCACTTCTCCGGAATCATGGGCAGCTGCTTCAGTTCCTCCGGCGACGGCGGCGTATTGATCGGCCTGTCGAACGAACTGAAGCGCAGGCTGGTCCTGGCCGCCTTGATGCGTGCCTTTTCCGATGCCAGGTCATTGGTGAGGAACAGGATGTAGGCATCGGCCTTGTCGTTCTGGTGAATGGCAAAGAGCATGGCCTCCCGGTAGCGGTTGCTCACATCAGGGGAGATGTCGAACACGCCCACAGCCACCCAGCCTGCGCGATACTCCTCCTGCGCCTTCTCCGGCGTATAGTTCCGGCTCATCACCCGGTGGTCCGTCGCGAGAGTCTCGCTCAGGGTGCGGAACAGCATATTGAACAGGTCATTGGGCGCTGGTGCAGCGTTGTGGGGATCCTCGTAGTCGATCTCCATTCGGCTCAGCGGCCGGATGGCGTAGCGAATCTCCAGCCGGTCGTCGTCGCTGCGGTAGCGGGCCTCGTAGGGCATGACGTAGTCGGGTTCCACCGGCACGGCATGAAAGCCCTTGGGCGGCTGGAATTCGAGCCCGCCTTCCTCGAGCAGGCGATCGAAGGGAATCATTCCCTCTTCGCCCGGTACCGGTCCCGACGCCAGCCAGAGGACGCTCATCAAAAGGGCGGCGTGAACTCTCATGGCGCTCCCTCCCCCGTTCCCATTGCCGCCTGTTTCCGGTCCGCCTGGTCCCACGCCTCGAGCAGGTCCTCGCCAGCCTTCCTCCAGGCCGGCTCCTGGGCCAGTTCGATGAAATGCCGGATATCCTCCCGCGCCTTCTCCTTCTCACCCAATGCCCAGTACATGGAACCCCGGTTGAACCAGGGTGCCGGCAGGTGGGGTTGCACGGCGATGCAGTGATCGAAATCGGCCAGCGCCTCCTTCTCCTTGCCCAGGTTGGCCAGCAGGGTGCCGCGGTTGAAGCGCGCCGGGATCAGATCCGGATCGAGCAGTACAGCCGCGTCCAGGTCCTGCAGCGCTTCCTCCTTGCGTTCGAAGCGCAGGTAGAGCTGTGCCCGGCTCACCCGGTAGAGCGGGTTCTCGGGCGCCAGCTGCACCGCCTGTTCCATATCGGCCAGCGCACCCTTTATGTCCTTCTGTTCCAGCTCCAGGGCCGCCCGCATGTTGAACAGCTCGGCGTTGCCCGGATACCTGGAAAGCGCCTGGGTAAGCACGGCCATGGCCTGCGGGTAGCGGCCGGCCGCCATGTGCTGTGCGGCCACTTCCATGTGCTGCTCTGGTGACAATCTGGCGTGGGGATTGGGACCGCGGTGCAGTGCCGATGCCCTTCCGGCATCCAGCGGATCCACATGGATGGGTTGTGCCCTGGTCGGCGCCGCCCCGTTCCCCTCTTCTGCCGCAAGCACCGACCAAGAGCCCAGCAGGGTTGCCGACACGATGATGACTACCAGTTTCCTGTTCATATGGCTGTCTGTCCGGTTGTAGAGATGACAAAAGGAAGCCGCCACGGTGACATGACGGCTTCCTCCCCTTCTGCAGCCGCCCCTGCGGGCGGCCAGCTCCCTTACTTGCCCTTGGACTCGGCGTAGGCCTTGAGCATCCTGTTCAGCATCTCGATGTGCTGTGCATCGGTGAGCTGACCCGGCGTCGAAACCTTGACCCAGAGCTGGGCATTGGTCATCTCACGATGGCAGCCCATGCAGAGGCCGGTACGCTCCATGGCGTCACGCATCTTCTTGGGCAGCGAGCGGGAGAGGGGCCAGTGGGTACCCACGGTCTGCACCTGCTCACCGTCCTTGATAATGGTGGACCAGTCGAAGTCGAGATCGGCGATCCTGGAAATCTGGATCTTATAGTTGCCCGGCTTGGGAATGGGCTTGCCGGTCTTCTGGTCGATCAGATCCTCCACGATGTCCTCGGTATAGCGCGCCTGGAATACGCCGCCAGCGATGCCATAGCCCATGGCCTTGGGATTGTTGTGGCAGGACTCGCAGGTGCGTGCCTTGCGCTGCACGGAATGCGGCTGCACCGGTGCCATGTCGATGCCCAGCGGCGTACGCTTCTGGCCCAGTTCCTGGCGCTCGTCCTCCGAGTGCGCGACCTGATTGAGGGCGATGGTCTTGTTGTTGCGGTCGATGACCGTATAGACCACTTGGCAGCCGGGCATGAGCGGGGTGACCCGGCCTTCGCCGTTGATCCCCAGCACCGGATCCTCCCAGCGCAGATAGGAACGGGTCTCGCACACCTTGCCCGGGCTCTGGATGCCCTTTACGCCCAGGGTGGACTCGGCAGTGGATCCATCGGGATTACGCTGGGTGCCCGAGGCGATCCAGTCGGTATCGTGGTAGGGCTTGCCATTCTTGTCCTTGCCGTAGTTGACCTGGACGTGACAGCCGTAGCACTGGGGTACCCAGGAAGCATGGCAGGCATAGCATTCGAGGCTTTCGTTGTGCTTCTTCACCTTGGACATGGCCACCTTGGAGTCCTGGTTCTTCCAGGCATCGGTCTCCTTGATGTGCTTGAGAATGGGCACATCGAAGTCGTTGCCCGTGGCCGAGTGCAGCACCACCTGGGCACCGCGCTTCACCACGTTACCCAGCGGGTTGCCACGAGTGCTGAGGAGGTAACCGTCTCCTTTGTCATAGACGGTCGCAAAAGTGGCCGTCAGGTCGAGAGGCTTGTCGGCCAGTCCGCGCGGTGGAGCATTGCTCAGGTCCTGCTGGAACTCCTCGCCGTAGCCCAGGGGCAGCTCCCAGGGATACTGTTCGGGCGTACCGTGGCAGTCCTGGCACTCGATCTCCACCTGCGCCAGCGTGGTACCGGGAATGTTGCCGTCACCATGCATGTCGATGGTGGTGTGGCAGTCCTGGCAGAGCATGCCGCTCTTGGGGTTGCCGGGCCGGCTCTGGTTGTACTGGTGGTGCAGGTCGTCGGAGATGAACAGGTATTTCTTGGTATGCAGCTTGGGCTGCTTCATGCCCTTCTCGTTCCAGGGGGAGCCGTAGGGGAACTCCATCAGGCCTTGGTAGGTAACACCGATCCGCTTGCCGCGGTTGTGGCAGTGGTTGCAGGATTCGACGGGAATGCCGGAGTATTCGGCGTTGGCCGTCTTCACCACCGGCTTGCGCGTGGCCTGGATCTGGTGGGTGAGCAGGTGCCCCTTTTCCTTCTTGTCGATGGTTGGATCGTTGCCCTCGTAGAGCCCCTCATTGCCATAGGGGATGTGGCAGGCGGAGCAACCCTGGCCACGGTAGTCACCGCGCTTTTCACGCCCCTTGACGGTGACATGGCAGCGCTGGCACTGCTGGCGCGAATAGGTGAAGCCGGCCAGCTTGGGGTCGGCTTCGATCTCTTCCACGCTCGGTTGGGGAATCTGTTGCAGTTCGGTGGGAAACTGCTCCTTGTGCGCAGCCATCATGTCCTTCATGTAGGCCTTGTACTCGGGCGTACCCACGCTGGGAACGGGGCCGTCCCCGTCCTTCACCGCATAGTTGCCCCAGGGCACACGGTGATTCTGCACCTCCTTGATGCCCCAGGTATGCAGGTTGCCCTGGATCTTGCCCGCCTCGGTATTCATCAGGGCCTTCTCGAGGCGATCGGGATAACCCTGGTGGCAGGCGGCCTGGCCGCAGGTGAACTTGTTGATGTCCATGGCCCCGGGGTCGGGATAGAAGGTCTGGGGCCCCTTGGCAGCAGCCAGCTCGGCAGGAGAGCCCTTGTGGGCCCTGGTCTTGTCCTTGGTCTCCTTGGGATTGCCGCCATGACAGACCACGCAGCCCTCGGAATCACCGTGCGGTGCTCCCAGACCCTTGATCATCGCCATCATGGCACTGTTCTGATCCCGAATGCTCTCGATACCCTTGTGACAGGCGAGACATCCGGATTCTGCGCTGGCCTGGGTGGCGAAACCGAACACCGCCGCTGCCCGCCATGGAGAGCGAAGCGAAGGCGGGTAGTCCCCGGTAGCCGCGAGGCGACACGGGATACCCGACGTGCCGAAGGCGCCAAAGGGGATCCCAAGGGAGCATCCGAACGCGGCGTCCAGTCATATGGGAGACCGGTG
>QNZQ01000065.1 GCA_003972985.1 Gammaproteobacteria bacterium
CGCATCAAGGCGATCAAGGTTCGGAGCCATGGCTTCCGCAACAAGGAGCGCTTTGCCAACGCCATTTACTTCCACCTTGGCGGACTCGATCTCTACCCAGAGGCCATCAGCCAGCAACTGTTACCCACCTGATTTGGTGAAGAGCCTCTCTTTCTATCGATCCTCTCCCTGGCGGGCTACTGGCTGGGGCGCAGGACCGTGATGGGCATGGTCTCCGGCGATTGCCGACGGCTGCACTCCCTGCCCCGCTACTACGGCTACTACGTGGCCATGCTCACGGCACTGCCGGCAATCCTCTTGCTGGCGCTCTGGATCAGCCTGGACCAGTCGCTCATCACCCACCTGGTTATGGCTTCGCTTCCGCAATCGATGCAGCCGCTGCCGCCTTCCGAGCAGAGCCTGCTGATCAATGACATACGCAACCTCGCCACCGGAAACATCACGTCCGGCGAAATCAGCCCGGCGCTGCAGGCAGCCGCAGACCACTACCGTCACTTGATGCACCTGTCACGCCTGCTGCTGCCCACCGCCCTTTTTCTGCTCGCCATCGGGGGCATCGCCCTGGGGCTGAAGGTGATCCATCCCGATCGCCGCGCACGCCCGGCGGTGGAGCGGGTGATCCGCTGGGGCCTGATTCTGAGTGCTTCCATCGCCATTCTCACCACCCTGGGCATCGTGCTCTCCGTGCTCTTCGAAGCGTTGCGCTTCTTTCAGAAGGTGCCGCTCGCCGATTTCCTGTTCGGACTCGAATGGAGCCCCCAGATCGCCATCCGCGAGGACCAAGTGGGCGCCAGCGGTGCCTTCGGCGTGATCCCGCTCTTTGCCGGCACCCTCCTGATCGCCACCATCGCCCTGTCGGTGGCGGTGCCCATCGGTCTTTTGTCCGCCATCTACCTGGCGGAATTCGCCACGCCCCGGGTTCGTACCTGGGTGAAGCCGCTGCTGGAGATCCTCGCCGGCATTCCCACCGTGGTCTACGGTTTCTTCGCCGCCCTGGTGGTGGCGCCGCTGGTTCGCGCCGCAGGCGAATCCATCGGCCTGGAGGTCTCTTCCGAAAGCGCGCTGGCCGCCGGCCTGGTGATGGGCATCATGCTTATCCCTTTCATCTCCTCCCTCTCGGACGACGTGATCAACGCCGTTCCCGGGGCCATGTGGGACGGCTCTCTGGCCATGGGCGCGACCCATGCGGAGACCATCTTCCGCGTCATCGTGCCGGCCGCGCTGCCGGGCATCGTGGGCGGCGTCCTGCTGGCCGCTTCCCGCGCCATCGGCGAGACCATGATCGTGGTGATGGCCGCCGGCGTGGGCGCCAACCTCACCGCCAACCCGCTGGAATCGGTGACCACCATCACGGTACAGATCGTCACCCTGCTGGTGGGCGACCAGGAGTTCGACAGCCCCAAGACCCTGGCCGCCTTCGCCCTGGGCCTGGTGCTCTTCATCGCCACCCTGCTGCTCAACGTGCTGGCCCTGTACGTGGTGAGGAGATACCGGGAAGCCTATGACTAAGCGTAGTGACATCCGTGCAGCCGTGGAACGGGGCCTGTCCAGGCGTCGTCGCCGCGACCGGCTGGTGCGCCGCCTCGGGCTGGGCGCCATCCTGCTGGGGCTGGGGTTTCTCGCTTTCATGTTCTTCAGCATCATCGGCATGGGCTACAGCGCCTTCTGGCAGACCCGCATCCAGCTTCCCGTGGAACTGGACCCTGCGGCCATCGACCCCGAGAGGACTCATGATCCCGCCGTGTTGCGCAACGCGGACTACGCCGGCCTCATCAAACAGGCACTGCGCAAACGCTTCCCGCAGATAAAGAAACGCAAGGAGAAGCGCAAGCTCTACCAGCTGGTCAGCAGCGGAGCGGCCTACGCGCTGCAGGCGATGGTCCTACAGAACCCGGCGCTGATCGGATCCACTCCCGGACTGTGGCTCACTGCCAACGACGACGTGGACGTCTGGTTCAAGCACCCGGAGACCAGTGGCAAGCGGCTGAACGATCAGCAGAAGGCCTGGCTCGAGGAGTTACACGCGAAGGGCGAGCTGAAGAAGTTCTTCAATCTCGATTTCTTCCGCAACGGGGATTCCCGGGAACCGGAACAGGCCGGTATTCTCGGGGCATTGATGGGCTCTTTCTACACCATATTGGTGACCCTGGGGCTCTCCCTGCCGCTGGGCATCGCCGCGGCCGTCTACCTGGAGGAGTTCGCTCCCAAGAACCGCTGGACCGATTTCATCGAGGTGAACATCAACAACCTGGCGGCAGTTCCCTCCATCGTGTTCGGCCTTCTCGGGTTGGCGGTATTCATCAATTTCTTCGGTCTGCCGCGTTCGGCGCCCCTGGTCGGCGGGCTCGTACTCACCCTGATGACCCTGCCCACCATCATCATCGCCAGTCGGGCGGCGCTCAAGTCGGTGCCACCCTCCATCCGCGAAGCGGCGCTGGGCGTGGGCGCATCGAGGATGCAGACCCTGTTCCACCACGTGCTGCCACTGGCCATGCCCGGCATGCTCACCGGCACCATCATCGGCATGGCCCAGGCGCTGGGCGAGACGGCACCGCTGCTCATGATCGGCATGGTGGCCTTCATCGTGGACGTTCCCCGGGGCATCCTGGATCCGGCCACGGTGCTTCCGGTGCAGATCCACCTCTGGGCGGACAGCCCCGAGCGCGCCTTCCTGGAAAAGACCGCCGCCGCCATCATGGTACTGCTAGCCTTCCTGGTGCTGATGAACCTGGCCGCCATCTGGCTGCGGCGGAAATTCGAGAAACGGTGGTGACAAGCCGGTGCACCATGAACAGCGAGGAACCCATGCTGGTACAGGATCAACGAGAGGTTTTCATGTCAGTGATCGATGCGGGGATCCGCCCCGACGGGGCGCGGGATGCGCGGGAAACGGACGCCACGGTGGGAAAGCCCTTCCTGGAGAAGAAGGTGACCCTGCGTGCACGCAACGTCAATGTCTTCTACGGAGAGAAGCAGGCGCTGTTCGACGTCTCCATCGACATCGGCAAGCACGAGGTGACCGCCTTCATCGGCCCCTCCGGCTGCGGCAAGTCCACCTTCCTGCGTTGCTTCAACCGCATGAACGATACCATCGACAGCTGCCGGGTGCGTGGAGAGATCCTGCTCGATGACGAAGACATCCATGACCCGAAGATGGACGTGGTGCCCCTGCGTGCCCGCGTGGGCATGGTGTTCCAGAAGCCCAACCCCTTCCCCAAGTCGATCTACGAGAACATCGCCTATGGACCGCGCCTGCACGGGCTGGTCTCGGGCAAGTCCGAACTCGACGCGCTGGTGGAGAAATCCCTGAGCCGCGCCGGGCTGTGGAACGAGGTGAAGGAGCGCCTCGACGAGCCAGGCACCGGGCTCTCCGGTGGCCAGCAGCAGCGGCTGTGCATCGCCCGCGCCATCGCCATCAACCCGGAGGTGATCCTCATGGACGAACCCTGCTCGGCGCTCGATCCCATCGCCACCGCCAGGGTGGAGGAGCTCATCGACGAACTGCGCAGGAAGTACACCATCGTCATGGTGACCCACTCCATGCAGCAGGCAGCGCGGGTCTCCCAGCGCACCGCCTATTTCCACCTGGGCAGGCTCATCGAGGTGGACAAGACCGACAGGATCTTCACCAACCCATCCCACGAGCTCACCGAAGCCTACATCACCGGCCGCTTCGGCTGAGGAGTTCCAAGACATGACCACCTTCGCCAGACCGGGAAAACACATCCTCAAGCGCTACGACAAGGACATGCGCAAACTGCAGAAACGCGTCCTCAAGATGGGCGCCATGGTGGCCGATCAGATGCAGCGGCTGCAGGATGCCCTGGGCCAGGAGGACGACGAGCGGGCGCGGCAGGTGATCGAGGGGGACCGCCCCATCGACCTGCAGGAGATCAAGGTGGACAAGTTCATCATCCGCCTGCTGGCACGCCGCGCTCCCGTGGGCAGCGACCTGCGCTACATCGTCGCCGCGTCGCGCATCGTCACCGAACTGGAGCGTCTCGGCGACGAGACCGCGCAGATGGCCGCGGCGCTGTTCCAGGAGGAGACCCCGGTGGCCGGCTGTAACGGCCGCCCCGCCCATGGGGAAGTGCGGTCGCTGGTGGAGCAGCTGCTGGAGCTATTCGAGCAGGTCATGGCAGCCTTCGAAAAGTACGACTACCGGAGCGCTCTCCAGCTGGCCGGCATGGATGCCTCCAGGGGGCGCGAAATGGACAAGCGCCTGAAGGATCTGATGGAATGCGTGTTCGGGAGCGGCCAGCAGGTCTCCGAGGCGGTCAATTTCATACTGGTATTGCGCTCCCTGGAACGGGGTCTTCGTCATGTGCAGAACATCGCCGAACACGTTATCTACCTGGTCACCGGGGAGGACGTGCGCCACAGGAAGAAGGGGCCGGCCTCTGCGTAGGCCGGGCCGGACGCAGCCTGCCCCACAGGTGATGACAAGCGCCGGCATCTGCTGTTGCGCACGGCCCTGGCGGGCATTTGCCCGACGCGCGGCTTGCCGGGAGCGCCGTTCATGACCAGCATACTGTTCGTCGAGGACGAGGCGCCCATCCGCGACATGGTGCGCTTTGCACTCTCGCGGGCCGGCATGGAGATGCTGGATGCGGCGGACACCCTCCAGGCCGAGTCGCTGCTGCGCGCGCGTCGGCCCGACCTCATCCTTCTCGACTGGATGCTGCCGGAGGAGAGTGGTATCGAGCTGCTGCGGCGCCTGCGCAGCGACAGCGAGCGGCGCGACACCCCGGTGATCATGCTCACCGCCATGGCCGGGGAGGAGCAGAAGGTGCAGGGCCTGGAGGTGGGCGCCGACGACTACATCACCAAGCCCTTCTCGCCTCCTGAACTCATCGCCCGCATCAAGGCGGTATTGCGCCGCGCTACCGGCAGTGACGAGGCGGGACTGCTGCACCTCGGGGAACTGGTGCTCGACCCGGCCGCCCACCAGGTGCGCTGGAGGGACCGGCCCGTTGCCCTGGGCCCCACCGAGTACCGCCTGCTCCGTTTCCTCCTCTCCCACCCTGGCCGGGTCTACAGCCGGGGCCAGCTGCTGGACTACGCCTGGCCACCGCACGAGGCGCGCGAGGAGCGCACCGTGGACGTGAGCATCCGCCGCCTGCGCAAGGCGCTGGCACCCTTCGGCCTGGACCGGCACATCGATACGGTGCGCGGAACCGGATATCGCCTCGATCCCGGTGGCGGCAGCCGTGCATGAGGACTTCCGTGCCGAGCTGGCCCGCCTGGGCCTGGTGGCCCTGCTCATACTGCTGTTCGGCATGGCCAGCGGGGCGTGGTGGCTGGCGCTGCTCATCGGGCTGGGCGGCTACATCCTCTGGCAGCTGCAGCAGCTGTGGCTGTTCGAGGAGTGGCTGCAGGGCCTGAAGAGCAACCGCCCACGCCTCAGGGGCATCTGGCGCCACACCGCCGACCGCATCAGCCGCATCCGCAGCCGGGCACGCCAGCGCAAGAAACGCCTGAGCCGCATCCTGCACCGCTTCCACGACACCCTGGAGACCATGCCCGACGCGGCAGTGATCCTGGACGACGCTTTCCGTATCCAGTGGTTCAACTCCGCTGCCCGCAGCATGCTTGGCCTGTCGCCGGGCAGCCGGGACCACGGCCGGCGCATCACCGGCCGTCTCGAAGCGCCCGAGCTGGCGCTCTGGCTTGACGGTGACCCCACGGGGCAGCCGCTGGAACTCTCGTTGCCGGACCCGCCCCAGCGCGAACTGGAACTGCGCCTGGCCCCCTTCGGCAAGAACCAGTACCTGCTCACCGCCCACGACATCACCGAGCTCAAGCGGATACAGAGGGTACGGCGCGATTTCATCGCCAACGTCTCCCACGAACTGCGCACCCCCCTCACCGTGGTGGTGGGCTACCTGGAGATGCTCGCCGAAGAGGAGCTGCCCGGCGAGATCCGCGCGGCACTGAGCGCTTCCCTGCGCCAGGCGGAACGGATGCAGCACCTAGTGGCCGACCTGCTGATGCTCTCGCGGCTGGAGCTCGAAGGCGATACCCAGCCCCGCAACGAGGCCGTGGCGGTCCCGGCGCTGCTGCGACATCTCGTGGAGGATGCGCAGCGCCTGTGTGACAGCGAGCATCCCCACCCCGTGCGCCTGCACCTGGACGAAGGGCTGGGCCTTCTCGGCAGCGAGACCGAGCTGGCCAGCGCCTTCGGCAACCTGCTCTTCAACGCCATCCTCCACACGCCGGCGGGAACCCCCATCGACCTCACCTGGGAACGCCACGGGGCAGGCGCCCGGCTGGTGGTTGCCGACCGGGGGCCGGGCATCGCGCCCGAGCACCTGCAGCGGCTCACCGAGCGTTTCTACCGCGTGGACAAGAGCCGCTCCCGCGAGCGCGGCGGCACCGGCCTTGGACTCTCCATCGTGCGGCACGTGCTCATGCGCCACGACGCGCGGATCGAGATCGAGAGCGAACCCGGCCAGGGCAGCTGCTTCCGCTGTTTGTTTCCACCCGCACGGGTGGTTAAACTGTAGGCAGCACTGCTGCCGCGGTGCCATCGCAGCGCGCGCCGCTGCGCCCACAGGATCCCAGGAGCCCGTTCATGACCATCGACACCCAGGCCTTCGGCGGCTACCCCTTCACCCGCATGCGGCGCATGCGCCGCGACGACTTTTCGCGCCGGATGATGCGCGAGACCACGCTCACGCCGGACGACCTGATCTACCCGGTTTTCGTTCTCGAGGGCAAGGGTGAACGCGAGCCGGTGCCCTCCATGCCCGGCATCGAGCGCATGAGCATCGACCTGCTGGTGGAGGAGGCGCGCCAGCTGGTTCACCTGGGCGTGCCGGCCATGGCCCTGTTCCCCGTCACCCCCCCCGAGGCCAAGAGCGAGAAGGCAGAGGAGGCCTACAATCCCGACGGGCTGGCCCAGCGCACGGTACGCGCGCTCAAGGACGCGGTACCGGAACTGGGCATCATCACCGACGTGGCCCTGGATCCCTTCACCACCCACGGCCAGGACGGCCTCATCGACGAAGAGGGCTACGTGCTCAACGACGAGACGGTGGAGGTGCTGGTGAAGCAGGCCCTCTCCCACGCCCAGGCCGGCGCCGACGTGGTGGCTCCCTCCGACATGATGGACGGCCGGGTGGGCGAGATCCGCGACGTGCTCGAATCGGAGGGTTTCATCAACACCCGCATCCTCGCCTACTCGGCCAAGTACGCTTCCAGCTACTACGGCCCCTTCCGCGACGCGGTGGGCTCGGCGGCCAACCTGGGCAAGGGCAACAAGTACACCTACCAGCAGGATCCGGCCAACAGCGACGAGGCACTGCGCGAGGTGGCACTGGACCTGGCCGAGGGCGCCGACATGGTGATGGTCAAACCCGGCATGCCCTACCTGGATATCGTGCGCCGGGTGAAGGACCAGTTCGGCGTGCCCACCTTCGTCTACCAAGTGAGCGGCGAGTACGCCATGCACATGGCGGCGGCCCAGAACGGCTGGCTGGACGAGAAGGCGGTGGTGATGGAATCTTTGATCTGCATCAAAAGAGCGGGCGCCGACGGGATCCTCAGCTACTTCGCAAAGCGGGCTGCCCAGTGGCTCAACGAGTGACGGTTCGGGAGCCGCATGCAGGCGGGGATCATATAAGCATCTGATAATTCACTGAATTGGGAAAAAGGGCCCACTTGACCCAGGTTAAAGCACTTTCCTGGTAACTCGCTTCGGATAGACCCCCCTTATTTCAGCCCCCAATGGTTTTGATTTCCCCTCGACCCTGTCTTTTCATTAGCATCCCTGGCAGTCTCCCGCATTGCGTTTCCTCAAGCAGGAACCGTGCGGGTTTTCCATGAACCAACCTGACTTGCAAAGAGGATAGCTATGACCACGGGCCTGATATTCGCGCTGATCTGTGCGCTTGCGGCCGTGGGCTATGGCGTGTACTCCATGAAATGGATACTCGCCAAGCCGACGGGCAACGAACGAATGAATGAAATCGCAGCTGCCATCCAGGCAGGTGCCTCTGCCTACCTCAACCGACAGTACACCACCATCGGACTGGTGGGCGTGGTGCTGTTCGTGCTCATCGGCATCTTCCTCGGCTGGCCGACTGCCTCCGGGTTTGCCATCGGCGCAATCTTCTCCGGCATGGCCGGCTACATCGGCATGAACATTTCGGTACGCGCCAACGTACGCACCGCCGAAGCGGCCAACGAGGGACTCAACGCCGCCATGCAGATCGCTTTCCGCGGTGGTGCCATCACCGGTCTGCTGGTGGTGGGCCTGGGCCTGCTGGGCGTTGCCGGCTTCTACGGCATCCTGCTCATGATGGGCGTGGAAGATCCCCTGCATCCGCTGGTAGGTCTGGCCTTCGGGGGCTCGCTCATCTCCATCTTCGCCCGTCTCGGCGGCGGCATCTTCACCAAGGGCGCCGACGTGGGTGCCGACATCGTGGGCAAGGTGGAAGCCGGCATCCCCGAGGACGATCCGCGCAACCCGGCGGTCATCGCCGACAACGTGGGCGACAACGTGGGCGACTGTGCCGGCATGGCCGCCGACCTGTTCGAGACCTACGCAGTGACCGTGGTGGCCACCATGCTGCTGGGCGGCCTGATGGTGGACGGCGACCCGGCCAGCGCCATCCTCTATCCCCTGATCCTGGGCGGCATCTCCATCATCGGCTCCATCGTCGGTACCTTCTTCGTCAAGGCGCGCGAGGGCGGCAAGATCATGAACGCTCTCTACCGTGGCCTGATCATGGCCGGTGTCATCTCTGCCGTGGCCTTCTACCCCGCCACCACCCTGATGTTCGGTGACGGCATCTCCATCGGCGGCACCATGGTCTCGAGCATGAACATCTACCTGGCGGCCCTCATCGGCCTGGCGCTCACCGCGCTCATGGTGGTGATCACCGAGTACTACACCGCCACCGAGTTCAGCCCGGTACGCCACATCGCCGAGGCCTCCACCACCGGTGACGGCACCAACGTCATCGCTGGCCTGGGTGTCTCCATGAAGGCCACCGCGGCGCCCGTGCTCTCCATCTGCGCCGCCATCTGGGGCGCCTACGAGCTGGCCGGCCTCTACGGCATCGCCATCGCCGCCACCTCCATGCTCTCCATGACCGGCATCATCGTGGCGCTGGACGCCTACGGCCCCATCACCGACAACGCCGGTGGTATCGCCGAGATGGCCGAACTGGACGAGAAGATCCGCAACATCACCGATCCCCTGGATGCCGTGGGCAACACCACCAAGGCGGTGACCAAGGGCTACGCCATCGGCTCTGCCGGCCTGGCGGCACTGGTACTCTTCGCCGACTACACCCACACCCTGGAAGCGGCCGGCGTCAAGGGTCTTACCTTCGACCTCTCCGACCACATGGTGATCATCGGCCTGTTCATCGGCGGCCTGGTGCCCTACCTGTTCGCCTCCATGGCCATGGAGGCAGTGGGACGCGCCGCCGGCGGCATCGTCAACGAGGTACGCCGCCAGTTCAAGGAGATGCCGGGCATCATGGACCACACCCAGAAACCCGACTACTCCAAGGCGGTGGACATGCTCACCAAGGCCGCCATCAAGGAGATGGTGATCCCCTCCCTGCTGCCGATCCTGGTGCCCATCCTGGTGGGCCTGCTGCTCGGACCCAAGGCACTGGGCGGCGTGCTGCTCGGCACCATCGTCACCGGCCTGTTCGTGGCCATCTCCATGACCACCGGCGGCGGCGCCTGGGACAACGCCAAGAAGTACATCGAGGATGGCAACTTCGGCGGCAAGGGTTCCGATGCGCACAAGGCGGCGGTTACCGGCGACACCGTGGGCGACCCGTACAAGGATACCGCCGGCCCGGCCGTGAACCCGCTGATCAAGATCATCAACATCGTGGCCCTCATGCTGGTGCCGCTGATGGCTGGCTGATCGCGATCCGCAAGGCACGAAAGGCCCCGCTCCGGCGGGGCTTTTTCGTGCACCCGACATTCGCACGAAAAGGGACAAGAGCGTATCATTGGCCCATCTCTTCGGATCCCTTCCGTCAGCCTTGAGTAAAACCCGAACCCTGATCCTGGTAACCGGCATGCACCGCAGTGGAACCTCGGTGCTCACCCGGGTGCTGCATCTGCTCGGTGCCGGACTCGGTGACGATCTGCTGCCGGCCGAGGCGGGGATCAATGAGCGGGGATTCTGGGAACACAAGCACCTGCTCAGCATCAACGAACGGCTGCTCGAGGCACTGGAACACACCTGGTACGATTTCCGTCCTCTGCCTGAAAACTGGCTGAAAAATCCCTTCATCGAGACCCTGCACGCGGAGGCAACGGACTTCCTGCGGCAGGAACTCGGGAATGCGCCCCTGGCCGCCATCAAGGACCCCCGACTCTGCCTGCTGCTGCCCTTCTGGGAAAGCGCCGCGAGCAACGCAGGCTTTATCCCCAAGGTAGTGCTGGCCACCCGGGATCCCTCCGAAGTGGCCGGCTCCCTGTGCCGGAGGGACCCCCTGGTCTTCCAAGCGGCCCTGATGCTCTGGCTGGAGTACAGCCTGCAGGCAGAACACGACAGCCGGGGCATGCAGCGGGCAGTGGTGGACTACGCCACGCTGCTCTCCGACTGGAGGTCCACCGTGAGAACCCTCGCCGATGCGCTGGAGATCCAGTGGCCGGCCGACCCGGACCAGGCCGGTGACGCCATCGACCGGGCGGTGGACCCTTCCCTGAAACACCAGCACCGGAACGCCACCGAAAAGGGCTCTTCCCTCCTGTCCCTGGCGGAAGAGGTTCACCGGACCCTCAACCATTCCACGCTGGACCCGGCCCGGATGGACGAGCTGCGTGACCGTTTCCGCACCCTGCAGGCCGACTGCCGGGAGCTGACCGATGCCCTGGCCGGGTCAACCCGGAAACTGTTCCGGCTGAACAACGAGCTGCAGAGCCTGGGAAGTGCGCACCAGCAGGCACTGACCACCCTCGACAAAAGGGACCGGCAGCTCGAGGCGCGCACCCGGGAGTGGCAACAGTTTGGAAAGGAGCTGGAGTACTGCCGGTCCGTGGTCACGGAAAGGGACGAACAGCTTCAGAAGCTTACGCGGGAATACGAGGAGCTTGTCTCCCATCCGATGATTCGCGTGGTGCGCAAACTTTTCATGAGGGACCGCGATGAAACGGACCGTTGACGTCATCGTTCCCGTCTACGGCGGCGTCGAGGAGACCCGCCGTTGCCTGGAAAGCGTGGCAGCTAGCAAGCCGAAGACCGACTACCGCCTGGTGATCGTCAACGACGCTTCGCCCGACCCGGAAATGCTCCCCATGCTGGAGGAGTTCCTGCAGCAGCATCCGGAAGCGGAGCTGCACCAAAACCCGACCAACCTGGGCTTCGTGGACACGGTGAACCTGGCCATGCAACTGCACCCGGACCACGACGTGGTCCTGCTCAACAGCGACACCGAAGTGAGCGGTGACTGGCTCGATCGACTGGTGGCTGCCGCCGGTTCGGAGGAGAAAGTGGCCACGGTCACCCCCTTCTCCAACAATGCCACCATCTGCAGCTTCCCCCGCTTCTGCGAAGACAACCCCCTGCCCCGGGGTTGGTCCCTGGAGGAACTGGATGCCCTCTTCGCCCGGGTCAACCAGGGAGCCACGGTGGAAATCCCCACCGGGGTCGGTTTCTGCATGTTCATCTCCCGGGAGGCCATCGACGCCCTGGGCACCTTCGACCAGGAACGTTTTGGGCGCGGCTACGGCGAGGAGAACGATTTCTGCCGCCGCGCCGCGGACGCCGGCTGGAAGAACCTGCTCTGCTGCGACGTCTTCGTGGAACACAAGGGAGGCGTGAGCTTCTCCAGCGAGCAGGCGGAACGGATCGCCCGCGCACAGGAGACCCTGGACCGCCTCCATCCCAACTACCATGCGCTGATCCACCAGCACATCCACCAGGATCCCGCCAGGCAGTACCGTTTCCGGGCCCTCATCGAAATGGTGCGCACCTCTCCCCGCCGGAAGGTGCTGCACCTCACCCACCACCTGGGAGGGGGCACCCTGAAACACATCCGGGAACTGGAGGAACATTTGCAGGACGAGATGGATTCCCTGCTGCTGCGGCCCAACCATGAAGGCCACACCAGCCTCTATTTCGGTACGGAAGCCGGCGCACCTTCCATTGCCTTCGACCTGCCCCACGACTACCCGGAATTACTGGAACTGCTCCGTTCACTGGGGTTGTCGCGCATCCACTTTCACCACACCCTGGCCCTGGAGACCCGACTCTGGGGCCTGCCGGAAGACTTGGGAATCCCTTTCGACATCACCATCCACGACTACTATTTCATCAACGCCCACCCCACACAGACCGATGCGCGGGGCCGCTACCAGCCCGACCTCGCAAAACAGCAGAGCTCCTATCCCCTCTCCACCTCGCTGGAGGAGTGGCAGGAGAACCAGCGTGGCCTGCTGGATGCGGCCGAGCGGGTCATCGCCCCCTCGAAAGCCGCCGCCCGGGAGATGGCCAGGCACTATCCGGAGCTGGAGATCACCGTAGCCTGGCATCCGGACAGCGAGCAGAACATTCCCTGGCCCGGGGTGCGACCCCGGCCGCTGGAGAGCGAGCCCCTGCGGATCCTTGTCCTGGGTGCCCTGAGCCCCGAGAAGGGGGCCGATCTCCTCGAAGAGGCTGCCGAATGCGCCGCCGCGGAAGGTGCCCAACTGGAATTCCACCTCCTGGGCTACGCCTATCGCCCGCTGAGCGAACGGGTTGTAAGCCACGGCGCCTACTCCCACGACGAGCTTGCGGAAAGAATCCGGGCCATTGCCCCCCACCTGATCTGGTTCACCGCCCTTTGGCCGGAGACCTACAGCTACACCCTCAGCGAGGCCCTGCTCACCGGGCTGCCACTGGTGGTACCGGAGATCGGCGCCTTTCCCGAACGGATACAGAACCGCCCCCTCACCTGGGTCGAACCCTGGCAGCGCCCGGGAACCGAGTGGGTGGATTTCTTCACCGGGATCCGGACACGCCTGCAGGAGGCTCCCGACGAGCTGCAACCCTGGCATGACCAGCCGGCACCTGCCGGCAAGGAGCAGTTCTATCGGAATGGATACCTGCCAGAGGCACCGACGGCGGTCGTGCCGGAGCCGCTGGACCACACGCGGCTGGAAGCAATGCTGGCCCACTCCAGGAGCCTGGAAGACGGTAACCGCCGTTCCCGCCGGGAGGCCCTTCTGAAACGGCTGATACTCATTCGCCAAGGACGAATCGGCCGCATCGTTGCCCGCATGGTGCCGGTGAACCTCCAGCGCAAGATCAAGCGCAAGCTTTCCCGGAAGCCCATTCACGAACTGGACGATTGATGGCGCATGCCGGCCACCGATAATATCCTGGCCCTTGAAAAAGAGGGCGTAAGCGCCCGTATCTACCTCGAATCGCTCACGGGCCTGCGCGGAATCGCTGCTGCCTGGGTTGCGCTCTGGCATGCCTGGGGGTTTGCCGGCAGACCTGAATATCGAATCGAACTGGGGCACCTCTCCTTCGAGCTCACACCACTGATCCGGACCGGCTGGGCCGGGGTGGACATCTTCTTCGTGCTGTCCGGATTCGTCCTTGGTCTCGCCTACTGCCAGGCCTGGCTTGGGAACCGCCCTCCCATCAGGACCGGCGAGTATTTCCGGCGGCGCCTGCTGCGGGTTCTCCCCGCGCTCTGGGTGCAGATCGCGGTGCTGGTACTGCTGCTCGTGGCAGCCGGCAGCCAGTTGCCGCCCCTTTCCGAAATCCTTTCCCAGGCCCTGTTGACCCACAACCTGCTGGGCTCCCAGAAGCATCAGCTCAACCCGGTCTACTGGACACTGCCGGTGGAGTTCGACTTCTACCTGCTGCTCCCGCTCATGGCACTCCTGGTTTCGCCGCGGCGCTGGCCCTGGCTGCTGCTCGGCCTGGCTGCCGTGGTCGGTTACCGCTATGCCCTGTTCCATTCACTGCTCGCGCAGGCACCTACGCAGGAAAAGGTCTGGTGGCTGAATCAGCTTCCCGGGCGGATCGACCAGTTCCTTTCCGGCATGACCGCAGCATGGATCTATTCGGCCATCCGCCAGAAAGGTTTTCGAACATCCCGGGTCTACCGGCTCAGGGGAGTGCTTCTTGCACTGGGCATCCTGGGTTTCGCTTTCATGGCCTGGTACATCCACCGGACGCAGCCCATCGGGGCAACCAACGTGGCGGGGCTCACCTACTGGGGCGGGCACTGGTCCCTGTTCTTCTGGCACAGTCTCAGTGGAATCTTCATCGCGTCGATCGTGCTGGGGGCCGCGCTGGGCACCCGTGTAACGGACTACCTGCTGGCCAACCGCCTGATCCTGTTTCTCGGAATCATCAGCTACAGTCTCTACCTGTGGCACTTCCCCATCGTCGAGTGGTTGTCCCGGCAGCACCTTCCCCCCATCGTGGATGGTTACCCCTTCTTCAATAGGGTTGCCTGGGCTGCCCTCCCCGTAGTGCTCGTCTCCGCGCTTTCCTACTGGCTGGTGGAACGTCCTTTCCTGAAGATAAGGCACCATGTCAGGAGCTGATCATGGGTGAAGAGAAGTCCCGATATGGGATAATCCACTTTTTTCGGCGATAAAGAGCACATGAACAGCCCACAGGAAAGAGATGCCCAGATACTGGCCCTGGTCCAGGAATTCATCGATGTTGCCAACCGGCTGAAAGACGAAGGCAAGCCGATGGAAATCATCAATGCCTCCCTGATGCTGGCTTCTGGAACCTATGCCACCTATCTGGCTGCCGGCAACAATGGCTATCTGAAGGAGGGCGGCATCCGCAAGGTATCAGAGGCCTACAAGACAAACCTGGAGAGAGTGCAGGAGATCAAGAAGGCCCAACTCAATCCTGATGGAAAGGAGTGACATCGGTTCCCATCCTGGCGAGCCGGTATCCGTAATCATCGTCAACTACAATGCCGGCGAGCTGCTGCTGCAGTGCCTTCACTCCGTATTTTCGAGCAGCGTTCGGGTGGAGGTCATTCTCTGTGACAACGCCTCGGCCGATGGCAGCACGGAGAGGGCAACAGCAGCCTTTCCCAAGCTCCAGCTCATCCGGAATCCCGCCAACCTCGGTTTTGCCAGGGCCGCCAACGAGGGGCTGGAACGGGCAACGGGTAAATATCGATTGCTGCTCAATCCCGATTGCATCCTGCAACGGGATACCCTGGAGAAGATGACCGCTGTTCTGGAAGCACACCCGGAAGCCGGCATGGCCGGCTGCCGCATTCTCGACCCAGACGGCAGTGAACAGCGGGGCTGCCGTCGCCAGCTGCCCGACATGGGCAACAGCCTGGCAAAGGCCCTGGGCCGCCAGAGCAGCCGGAAAACCATGGATCTGCACCGGGCTCCCCTGCCGGAAGGCCCCCAGCCGGTGGAGGCGATCTCCGGCGCCTTCATGCTCACGCGTGCCGAGGCACTGGAGCAGGTGGGTCCGCTGGACGAAGGCTATTTCCTGCACTGCGAAGACCTGGACTGGTGCAAGCGCTTTCACGACAGCGGCTGGCAGATCCTCTTCGTGCCCGGAGTCGCCATCACCCACCACCAGGGCACCTGCAGCAAGGCAACCCCGGTGCGCGTTTCCTGGCACAAGCACCAGGGCATGGTGCGCTACTACCGCAAGCATCTGGCCAGCCGCCACAACCTGCTGGTTCGAGGCGGCGTCATCGGCGCCATCTACCTGCGTTTCCTGATCACCCTGGCCAGTCGCAGGTCATGACGAATCACCCGCTGGCCGAACTCGCGGCGAAACTGGAAAGCAGGCCGGTGCTGGTCACCGGTGCCAGTGGCGGCATTGGACGCCGACTGGTGCAAGTGCTGTCCGAATCCCCCGTACCGGTTCGCGCACTTCTTCGCCAGGACCGCCTCAGCGGCGCGGAAACAGCCAGGGGGGACCTCACCCGACCGGAAACCCTTGCAGGCGCCTGCAGCGGCATCCACACCATTTTCCACCTGGCCAGCTATTCCCCGGCCAAGGGAGATCCGCGACCGGAAGAGCATCCCCTGCATCAGCAGGTCACGGTGGAAGGGACACGAAACCTGCTACGGGTCGCGCGGAGCACCGGGGTGGAGCGCATCGTCTTCGCCAGCAGCACCCGGGTCCTGGATGGTTCCACCACCCTCTACGCGCAATCCAAGCGCAGCGCGGAAAAGCTGCTGTCCGAATCCCCGATCTCCACCGCCGTCCTGAGACTGCCCCCGGTCTATGGCTTCACCAGGCGCGGTTTCGTGGCAGAAATGCTGGAAAAGGCCCTGGCGGGCCGATTGCCGCCCTTCCCCGATTTCGGCGACCGCCGCTCGCTGGTCCACCTGGATGACGCTGTGCAGTCGCTGCTGCTCGCCGCCCTGGCTCCAGGCCTGAACGGCAGCTGGACGGTTACGGATCTGCAGGACTACTCCATACACCGCATCAGTGAGGCCATCCTTACGGCACTGGGTAAAGAACCTGGCAGGCCCTGGCCACCCGTGGTGTTCCACATCGCAGCACTGGCGGGGGAAGTGCTGCAACGGCTCCTGCACAGGCCCATGCCACTGGACCTGGAGCGACTGGACAAGCTGCGCCGTCCGGCCTGGTTCGATGGAGCGCCCTTTGCAGAAGCAGCCGGCTATCGGCCTCTCTATACCCTGGAAAAAGCGCTGCCCCGGATGCTGGCGATGCTTGCTCAGGAAAGCGACGAAGCCTCGTAGGCCTCCAGCACCTCGGACGCCTCACCCTCCATGCAGCTCCTGCCCTGCTCGATCCATACCACGCGGTCACACAGGTCCTTCATCATGCCGACATTGTGGGAAACCAGGATCACGGTACGGTCGGATCGTATTCGCTGGCGAATGGCTTCGGCCGATTTCTTGCGGAAGTGGGTATCGCCAACCCCCAGCACCTCGTCGATGAGCATGACGTCCGGATCGGCCTGCATGGCTACCGAGAACCCAAGGCGCGCTTTCATCCCTGCCGAGTAGCTGCCCACCGGCTCATCGATGAACGCCTCCAGTTCGGAAAAGGCGACGATCTCATCCATCACGGCCTCGATTCTTGCGCGCGGAGCACCCAGCAGCATGCCCGAAAGAATGGCATTCTCCCGCCCGGTGAGCTGGTTGACGAACCCCACCTGCAGCGAGAGCATGGAAGCGCGGATGCCGGCATTGTGGATGGAACCCCGGTCCGGATCGATGATGCCGGCGATGACCCGCAGCAGGGTGGTCTTGCCCACGCCGTTGCGCCCCACCACGCCCAGGGTTTCGCCGCTGCACAATGAAAGCGAAACATCCTCGAGCGCCCAGAAATGATCGCGATGACGCAGGCCACGTCCCCTCGGGTAGGCCACCCCCACGTGTTCCAGGGCCAGTATCGGCTTCACGACAGCCTCGGATAGTAACGATCGAAACGGCGCAGCAGGTACAGACCCAATAAGGTCGTCAGCGCACCTGCCAGTACCGGCCATGCGAGCCACACCCAATCCGGCCAGTCACTGCCCAACAGCATGGCGCGCCACGCGTCGATGACCGGGACCATCGGGTTCAGGCGCAGAAGCGTACCGAGCCAGCCTTGGAGCGCGGAGGTGTCGAAGAACACCCCGGAGAGAAAGAACATGAGCATGAGGCCGTTGTTCACCACCAGCATCAGGTCGGGCCAGAGCGGGATCAGCGCTGCAGCCACCAGGGAAACACCACCGAGAAGCAGGAACTGCATCAGCATCACCAGGGGCAACAGCAACCAGGTCCACGAGACCTCCATCCCGTAGAGCAGCAGAAACAGCAGCAGCAAAACCAGGGTGAAGAGGAACTTGGCGCTGTTCCGCAGAATGATAACGGCCGGAAAGAAGGCCTTTGGAAGGTAGACCTGTGCCATGAGGCCCTTCCCCATTCTGATCGAAGTCGCCGACATGCGCACCGAGGTATCGAACCATTTCCATACCACCAGGCCAGTGAGCAGCCAGGGCACGAAATTCTCTCCGCCCCGCTTCATGGCCACGGCAAAGATGATATAGAAGGCGCCCATGTAGAGCACCGGCTCCAGAACCCACCAGAGCATGCCCAGGTACCCCTGCGAAGCCTCCACCTTGAGGTCGGCGCGGGCCTTGTAGAGAATCAGCTCCAGCCAATGGTTCATGCGCCCTCCCGGCAAGAGGGATGGATCTCTTCCCGCGATGTCGGGCTGGCACTACATGCGATGGTCATGGAAGAAAGGAGGCGAGGATCGCGGAGTGGAAGCATAAACCTGTCCATGGCGGCGGATGATAGCACAGCGGAAACGGCCGGAATGCGGGACAGAAACGGCAAAATCCGTGGCAAGTGCTGGTATTTTGAGCGCGGATTCAACTCGCTAGTGCAACGGGTGGTTTGATCCCGAAGAATACCTGATTGGGTGTCTTGTACCCCAGGCATTTTCGAGGGCGATTGTTCAACTTGTCCATGATCTCCAGGACCTGCCTGTCCGTCAGTTTGTTGAAGTCGG
>QNZQ01000058.1 GCA_003972985.1 Gammaproteobacteria bacterium
ATAGATCTGGTATCGTTCATCTCGGGTAAGCTGCGTGTAGCCTCTCATCGTGCTCCTCTCTCTTGGTGGATTGAGTAAGCCGTGATGCTACCGCAGCTTACCCTCCCGCTCTAGATCGAGTTGCACTTACGAGTTGAATCCAAGTGGCAGATTCCGTTTCCATTGAGGAAGAATGCTCGAGTTGCCACACCCCCCTGGGGTGGGTCAGGGTGCATGTGGAGGAGGAGCGGATCCGCAGGGTGATCATCACGCAGGAGGCGCCATCCTCCGACGTGCGGGAAAGCCTGGTGGGCCGGCAGGCCTGTGATGCCATCCAGGAGTGGCTGGCTGGTGGAGCCTGGCCCGAAGGCCTGCCGCTGGCGCCACAGGGAACCCCCTTCCAGCAGCGGGTGTGGCAGCGGCTGCAGCAGATACCGCCGGGAAGGCGGGTGACCTACGGTGAGCTGGCGGAAGAGCTGGGCACCGGTGCGCGGGCCGTGGGCGGTGCCTGCCGCGCCAACGCCATTCCGCTGCTCATCCCCTGTCACCGCGTGGTGGCGGCCAACGGGGATGGGGGCTTTGCCGGCCACACCCGGGGCCGCTGGCTCGAGATCAAGCGCTGGCTCCTGCAACATGAGTGATTCCGAGGATATCGAGCATTTCGCCGATGCCCTGTGGATGGAGCGGGGTCTGTCGCGCAACTCGCTGTCGGCCTACCAGTCGGACCTGCGCCATGCCGCACGCTGGCTGCAGGAGCACGAGCGCACCTCCCTGCGCCAGGCCAGGCGGCAGCAGCTGCTCGCCTACCTGGCCGCCCTGGCGCAGTCGGGAAGCAGTGCCCGAACCGGGGCCAGGCGCCTTTCCGCGCTGCGCCAGTTCTTCCAGCACGCGCTGCGCGAGGGATGGGTGGAACAGGATCCCACCCTGGAAGTGGCCTTTCCCAGGCTCGGGCGGCCACTGCCCAAGAGCCTCACCGAGGCCGAGGTGGAAGCGCTGCTGGAGGCGCCGGAGCTGGAAAGTGCCGAGGGGTTCCGCGACCGGGTGATGCTGGAACTGCTCTATGCCACGGGTCTGCGGGTTACCGAACTGGTGAACCTGCGGCCAGACCAGGTCAGCCTCTCCCAGGGCGTGGTACGGGTTACCGGCAAGGGGGGCAAGGAGCGGCTCGTGCCGCTGGGCGACGAGGCGCAGCGCTGGCTGGTCGATTTTCTGCGCGGCCCACGCCAGGAACTGCTCAAGGGCAGGCCCTGCGACGCCCTCTTCCCCACGCGGCGGGGTAGCGGCATGACCCGCCAGGCCTTCTGGTACCGGATCAAGAAGCACGCGCTGACTGCCGGTATCCACAAACACCTCTCTCCCCACACCCTGCGCCACGCCTTCGCCACCCACCTGGTCAACCACGGCGCCGATCTGCGCGTGGTGCAGTTGCTGCTCGGCCACAGCGATCTCTCCACCACCCAGATCTACACCCACGTGGCGCGGGCCCGCCTGAAGGCACTCCATGCCGAGCATCATCCCCGTGGCTGAGCCCGGCTCGGTGCATCAGGAATGTGATTTCAGACGCAAGCAAATCTCCCCGGCTGCGGTTACAATGTGGCGGATCATTCACCCGATCCGGCGAAACAGATCTTCATGAAATCAACAAGAATCCCCTTCCTTTCCCTTTTCCTGCTGCTGGCGCTGTCGCTGGGGGCCGCGGCGGAGGAACAAGGCGCCGATCCGGCCATCGACAGGATCCAGCAGTCCCTTGGAAAACTGCTCGACAGCCTGGAGCGCAAGGATATCTCGCCCACGCCGGTGCCAGGCCTCTACGAGGTGATGCTGGGAGCCCGGGTCTTCTATGTCTCCGCGGATGGGCGCTACCTCCTCCAGGGAAAGATGGTCGATCTGGAGACGGGTGAGGATCTCACCGAAGCCAAGGTCTCCAAGGCCCGCAAGAAGGCAGTGGATGCCGTGGGCGAGGAGAACATGATCATCTTCGGTCCCGAGGATGCCCGCCATACCATTACTGTCTTCACCGACATCGACTGCGGCTACTGTCGCAAGCTCCACTCCCAGATGGAGGAGTACAACAGGCAGGGGATCCGCATCCGCTACCTCTTCTACCCCAGGGCCGGCCTGGACAGCGAGTCGGCCCGCAAGGCGGAGGCCGTCTGGTGTTCGAAAGACCGGAAGAAGGCCATTGGCGAGGCCAAGCAGGGCAAGCCCGTCGAATACAGGAAGTGTGACAACCCGGTGAAGGAACATTACATGCTGGGGCAGACTGCTGGCGTCACCGGGACCCCGGCGCTGGTGCTGGAGAACGGCGAGCTCATTCCCGGCTACATCCCTCCCAAACGCCTGCGCCGCATACTGGATGAAAAGTTCCCCGCAAAGAATTGAACCCCTGATGTCGGTGATTCCGCTGGAAGTGGCCTGCTTCACTGACGTGGGGCTGGTTCGGGCCACAAACGAGGACTACCTGCACACCTTGCCGGAGCAGGGCATCGTGGCCCTTGCCGATGGCATGGGCGGGCACCTGGCCGGTGAAGTGGCCGCGGAGGTGGCGGTGGAGGTGGCCGTGGAAGAGTTGCGCCATGCCCAGCGTTTCATGAACATGGATGCGGTGCAGGCACTCATGGCCATCGGCCAGGCGGTGGAACGGGCCAACGCTTCCATCTACACCCTGGCGAAGAAGAAGCCGGAACTGCAGGGAATGGGGACCACGCTGGTACTGGGGCTGTTCCAGAACGGACGCATCTTCTACGCCCATGTGGGTGACTCGCGGCTCTACCTGTTCCGCAACGGCCGCCTGGTGCAGCTGACCCGCGACCATTCGCTGATCCAGGAAGTGATCGACCATGGCATCTATCCCAACCGGGGCGAGGCCAAGGAGGCCGGCGTGGGCGAGAACGTGCTCACCCGCAGTCTCGGGTTCGATCTCGATCTCAACGTGGACGTGAACGAGGTGCCGGTGCGTCCCGGCGACCTGTTCCTTTTCTGCAGCGACGGTTTGAGCACGCCGCTGAAGAAGGAGCAGATCGAACACCTGCTCGGAACCGGGCACCTCTCCCTCGAAGCCCGCGTGGAAGCACTGGTGCGCGGAGCCTTGGAGGCGGGCAGCCGGGACAACGTCTCCGCCATACTCGCGCGTCCCACCTGACCTACCCCTGAAAAGAGTAAACCCGGCTTGAGCCGGGTGGATGTGTCGCCCGCGGAGGAAACCCGGGCGGTTATTTCAGGGCGGAAACGAAGGATTCCACCTCTTCGTTGATCTCCCCGAGGACCTGGAGCACGTTATCGGGATTGATATCCAGCTTGGCAAAGGCCGGTATCTTCTCGCACTTCTCCTCGCAGCCGGGAGATTCCGGGGTTTCTCCTTCCACAAAGCTCGCCAGCTGCTTCCCTACGATGAGCAGGTCACGCAGGTCGGGCAGTCCGAAGTGGCTGGCTTCGAGAATGTCCTGGTCCTCGACCGCCTTGGCCAGTTCCTCGGGGAATCCCCAGTTTTCGATGATGGCGTAACCGATGCCGGGCCCCCAGTTCTGCATGACGTCCTCCTCGGCGAATTCCGGGTATTTGTCGGCCTTGGAGAGAATGTAGAAACTGCCCACGTTGTGCAGCAGCCCGGCCAGCATGGCGTTGTCCTTCAGCTGCGAGAGGCCGCTGCGGTTTGCCATGGCATAGGAGAAGGCGGCCGTTCTCACGGAAGCGGCACGGAGCTGGTCGAGTTGTCGGGAGAGAGGGGAATTCTTGGGAATATCGAAGACCTCCTTGGTGGCCAGGGAGACGGCGGCGCTGCGTACCGCGGAGACGCCCAGGCGGGAGACCGCCACGCTGATATCGGTCACCTCCACGCCGGCGCGGTTGAGCAGGGCGGAGTTGGCCATCAGCAGGATGCGCACGCACAGATCCGGGGCGGCCGTGACCACGCGTGCCAGCTGTTCCATGGAGAGGTCGGGGTCGTTGAGCGCATTGAGTATGCGCGCATAGACGTCCGGAAAGGGCGGCAGGTCGATGTCCCTGCTGGTGAGCTGGGCGGCAAAATCCTTGAGAAAGTCGAGGCGTGTGTCGGGGGCTACCTGGGTCTCTTGCTGCATGGACGGGCTCCTGTTTGATGATTCTGCCAATGGTTTCGGCAGGCATCGCCTTTTCTTTAATGGCCAGGAGCAGCCCCGTGGGATGGGACAAGCGCAGCGCATCCGCCAGAGAAGCCCGATGTGGCTTCGCCTTATGCGGGCCTACGGCACTCTGATAGCCAGGAACACCCCGTAGGGCGAGATAAGTGCAGCGCATCCGCCAGAACGACCCATGCGGCTTCACCTTATCGGGTATGCGTAAACTCAGTCGATCATTGCCTTGAGGGCGTACAGCAACTGCAGTGCCTCTCTCGGCGTCAGTCCGTCCGGATCGGCCTGTTTCACCGCTTCCACCAGCGGGTGCTCTGGTGCCGGATCCGGCGCAAGCGGCAGCGTCATTTGCGGGGTCGCGCCATCGGCATGCTGGTGGGCGCTCTCCTCGAGTTCCACCAGCCGCTGGCGGGCACGTTCGATAACCGACCGGGGAACCCCGGCAAGGGCCGCCACCTGCAGGCCGTAGCTCTGGTTCGCGGGGCCCTCCTTCACCCTGTGCATGAACACGATCCCGTCACCGTGTTCCACGGCATCGAGATGCACGTTGGCTACGCCGGCGTATTCTTCGGGCAGCGTGGTCAGTTCGAAGTAGTGCGTGGCGAAGAGGGTGCAGGCACGGATTCGGGTTGCCAGCTCCACGGCGCAGGCCCAGGCCAGCGAAAGACCGTCGAAGGTGCTGGTGCCGCGGCCGATCTCGTCCATGAGCACCAGGGACTGGTCGGTGGCGTTGTGCAGGATGTTGGCGGTCTCCTCCATCTCCACCATGAAGGTGGAGCGTCCGCCGGCCAGGTCGTCGGATGCCCCAATGCGGGAAAAGATGCGGTCCACCGGACCGATGGTGGCAGAGGCGGCGGGTACGAAGCTGCCGGCGCAGGCCATGATGACGATGAGCGCGCACTGGCGCATGTAGGTGGATTTGCCTCCCATGTTGGGTCCGGTGACGATGAGCATGCGCCGCTGCTCGTCGAAGTGGAGGTCGTTGGCGATGAAGGGCGCATCCAGGGTCTGTTCCACCACGGGGTGGCGTCCTGCCTCGATGTGAATACCGGGTTCCTCCGCAAGTTGCGGGCGGCTCAGGTCGAGGGCGATGGCCCGTTCGGCGAGGTTGGCGAGCACGTCCAGCGCCGCCAGCGCCCCGGCACACTGCTGCAGGGCGGGAATCTCCGGCTGCAGGCTTTCCAGCAGCTCTTCGTAGAGCCGCTTTTCCCGTGCCAGGGCCCGTTCCCGCGCCGACAGTACCCGGTCCTCGAACTTCTTCAGCTCCGGGGTGATGAAGCGCTCCGTGGACTTGAGGGTCTGGCGCCGCACGTAGTCGGCGGGCACCTGCTCGGCGTGGGCACGGCCGATCTCGATGTAGTAGCCGTGCACCCGGTTGTAACTCACCTTCAGCGAGGCGATGCCGGTACGCTCGCGCTCGCGCGCCTCCAGGTCGAGCAGGAATCGGTCCGCGTTCTGCGACAGGTTGCGCAGCTCGTCCAGCTCCTCGTCCCAGCCTTCGGCGAGGACACCACCGTCACGGATCAGTACCGGCGGGTTCTCGCGGATGGCGCGGCGCAGCCTCTCCACCAGCCGGGGATGCTCGCCCATCTCGGCGGCGAGCCGCTTCAGCAGGGGGGGTTCCAGGGGGGCGAGCAGGGACTGGAGCTCGGGCAGCAGGGCCAGGGTGTCGCGCAGGGTGGCCAGGTCGCGCGGGCGGGCGCTTCCCAGCGCGATCCTGGAGAGAATGCGCTCGATGTCGCCCGCCCCGGCCAGCAGGCGGCGCAGCTCCCTCAGTTCGAACCACTCCATCAGTGTCTCCACGGCATCGTGGCGGGCCTCGATCACGGCCCGGTCGCGCAGGGGGCGGTTGATCCAGCGCGCCAGCAGGCGGCTCCCCATGGCCGTGGCCGTCTGGTCGAGGAGCCCGGTGAGGGTGTGTTCCCGCTTGCCGGAGTGGGCGCGATCCAGTTCCAGGTTGCGGCGCGTGGCCGCATCGATGACCAGCGCCTCGTCGTGGCGTTCCACCTTCAGGCCGGAGATGTGAGGCAGGGCGGTACGCTGGGTCTCCTGGACGTACTGCAGGAGGGCACCGGCAGCACGGATGGCCGTATCCATCCCCTGGCAGCCGAAGCCGCCGAGATCACGGGTGCCGAACTGTGCAGTGAGCAGCTGGAGGGCGGTTTCCGGGTCGAAGTGCCACTCGGGGCGGCGGGTGAGGCCGCCTTCCTTCCACTCGAAGGACTCCTCCTCGGGCAGCAGCAGTTCCACGGGTTGCAGCCGTTCCAGTTCGCCGCGCAGGCCTTCCTCGGTCTCCTGTTCCTGGACGGTGAAGCGGCCGCTGGCAAGATCCAGCGTGGCCAGCCCCCAGGTGGAGTCCTGCCGGTAGAGGGTCGCCAGCAGGTTGTCCCGGCGCTCTTCCAGCAGGGCCTCGTCGGTGACGGTTCCCGGGGTGATGATCCGCACCACCTTGCGTTCCACCGGCCCCTTGCTCGTGGCGGGATCGCCCACCTGTTCGCAGATGGCCACCGACTCGCCCTGGCGGATGAGCCGGGCCAGGTAGTTTTCCGCCGCGTGGTAGGGGATACCCGCCATGGGAATGGGTTTGCCCGCCGATTTGCCGCGGGCAGTGAGGGTGATGTCCAGCAGCCGGGCGGCGCGCTCGGCATCCTCGTAGAAGAGCTCGTAGAAGTCCCCCATGCGATAGAAGAGCAGCATGTGGGGGTAGTCGGCCTTGATGCGCAGGTATTGCTGCATCATCGGCGTGTGTTTCGGGGCTGCCGCCTGGCGTGACCTAGTCACCTTGAGAGCGCGAATCAATCGGGGATCGTCGGGAGAGTGGCGGAGTATAGCACCCCGGGTCGGCCCTCACGGGGACGGGAAGTTCAGCCGGCAGCGCTTGCCGGTGCTGGTGCGCAGGGACGTTGTTCCTGCAGCAGGGGCTGTTCCAGTGCAATCAGCTCGGCAAAGGGTACGGGGCGGCTGAACAGGTAGCCCTGGAACTTGCGGCAGCCCTTTTGCGCGAGGAAGGAGAGCACTTCCCGTGTTTCCACCCCTTCGGCGATCACTTCCAGTCCGAGGTGCCTGGCCATGACGATGATGGTCTCCACCAGCACAGCATCATTGCGGTCGTCGATGACGTCGAGAACGAAGGAGCGGTCGATCTTCAGGGCCTCGATGGGCAGTCGCTTGAGATAGGCGAGGGAGGAGTAACCGGTGCCGAAGTCGTCGATGGAGAAGCCGATGCCGAATTCCTTGAGGGACTCCATGTGTGCGATGGTCTGCTCCACGTTGTCCAGGACCGTGCCTTCGGTGATCTCGAGGTGCAGCAGGCCGGGATCGATGTCGGATTTCTCCACCACTTCCTTCACGCGTTCGACGAAGGCGGGTTCCCGGAACTGCTTTGGGCTGATATTGATGGAGATTGCCAGGGGAGAGTGCTCATTGAGCTGGCGGATGTGACGGCAGGCGGTTTCGAGCACCCAGTCTCCCAGCTGGTAGATGAGGCCGGTCTCCTCGGCGATGGGAATGAACTCCGCCGGGCTGACCAGGCCCAGCCTCGGGTGGTGCCAGCGCACCAGGGCCTCGGCGCCCAGGATTCTTCCGTGCCTATCGACCTGGGGCTGGTAGTAGAGCTCCAGCTGGTCCTCGGAGAGTGCCCGGCGCAGCCCCCGCTGGATCTTCAGGCGCGCCTCGAGCGCCTCCTGCATGCCGGGATGGAAGAGGCAGAAACCGTCGCGACCCTCGTCCTTGGCACGGTACATGGCCACGTCCGCCTGCTGGAGCAGATCGCCGGGAGTGCTTTCATCCAGGGGAAACAGCACGATACCCATGCTCGCCGAAACGTGCAGGGTATGGCCTTCGACGAGAAAGGGTTCCCGGAACAGCTTGCGCAGATCGCTGGCACAACTGTGGGCGCGGGTCAGGGCCTGGTCGGTGTTTTTCGCGATCTCGGGGAGCAGGATGACGAACTCGTCTCCGCCCAGGCGCGCCACCGTATCCTCGTTCCGCAGTCTTCCGGTGAGCCTGGCGGCCACCTGTTTCAGCAATTCGTCGCCCACGGCGTGTCCAAGCGAGTCGTTGACGTTCTTGAAGTAGTCGAGATCGAGAAACAGGATGGCCCCCAGGTGGTCGTGCCTGCGGGAGCGCGCGATCTCCCGGTTGAGCTGGTTGTAGAGGAGACGCCGGTTGGGCAGGTCAGTGAGCTCGTCGTAGAGTGCTTGGCGTCGAATGGTCGCCTCCGCTCGGCTCTTTTCGTGGCGCATGGTCAGGGTCTCCATGATGGTTTCATTGAGTCGTTGCGCCGAGAGCAGCAGCAGGAGCATGAAAAAGACGGTCATTGCGCCGATCAGCCGTTCCTGGTGGTTGTCCGACATCATGAAACGCCAGCTCAGGGGCAGGAGGTCGACAAGCAGAAAAAGCAGGATGGCCGGGAAGATCGACGAGAGGGTGGTGACCGCGCCGGCGGCGATGCCGGCCACGAGAAAGGTGAACAGGAGCTGGTGGAGCAGGGATTCAGGCGGAAACAGGAACAGGCTGGCTGCAGCCCAGGTGATTGCCGACAGGGTGGCGCTCAGCAGGGCCTGGTTCCACCAGTGGGCCACCTGCTCCACGGTGGGATCCTTGCGCGTGAACTGCCGGTACTGCCAAAGCCGTACCAGGGAGACCAGGGATACCAGCGACAGCCAGCCGAGGATGGCCCTGTGGCTGGTCACCTCCCAGATCAGGTAAGCCAGCAGAAAACTGGTGAGCAGGATGGCCTGGATGGAAAAGGGGATGGAGTCGAAGAACAGGCGCACCTGCCCCAGCCGGATATCCGGCTCGGCGGCCCCACCCGACACCTGCTCCCGGTTGCGTTCCTTCATGAAAACCGTATCGGCCGGGCGGCAGGAAATTTAACCGATTATTGCCGGGAGGCCGGGATGTGCGGAGTTGGACACCCCGTATTTGCGGAAAACCGGGGAAAACTACGTCGGGTGGCTTCCGCTACTGGAAATCGTAGTATTTCTCCACGTCCTCGAGAATCTCCCAGGTGCATTTCAGTCCCTTGGGGAAGGTGATGAGGTCACCGCGCTGGAATTCCATGGGTTCCCCGCCTTCCGGGGTCACGGTGAACCGTCCCCGGAGAATGTAACAGGTCTCCTGCTGGTTGTAGGTCCAGGGAAAGGTGGACTTCTCCTTGCGCCAGATGCCCCAGTTTTCCACGCCAAGCACTTCCAGTTTCATGGGGGAGGGGTTACGCTCTACCTGTATCTTCGGTTTGCTCATGATCACTCGGGAATCTGTTTCACGATGGAGAAATTCTAATGCAAGAGGCGGTACTGCAACAGCTGGCCCAGGACACCGGGCGTTTCCTGCTGGCGCGGAAACTGTTTCTGGTTACCGCCGAGTCCTGTACCGGCGGCTGGATCGCCAAGGTGATGACCGACGTGGCCGGCTCCAGCCAGTGGTTCGAGCGGGGGTTCGTGACCTACACCAATGAAGCCAAGGAGGAGCTTTTGGGCGTGCACGGTGAATTGTTCGAGGCCCATGGCGCAGTGAGCCTGCCGGTGGTGATGGAGATGGCGCTGGGCGCCCTGAAACAGAGCCATGCACAGGTGGCAGTGTCGGTGAGCGGCATTGCCGGGCCCGGCGGTGGCAGCGAGGAGAAGCCCGTGGGCACCATCTGCTTCGGCTGGGCCTGGGGATCCATCCGCTGGGCGGACCGGCAGCACTTTCCCGGTGATCGCGAAGCCGTGCGGCGGCAGGCGGTGATCCGGGCGCTGGAAGGGATGAGGGAGCTCGTTGGGCAGTAAACGCAAGCGGCTGTTCTTCGCGCTCTGGCCCGATCCGGAGGTGCGCTCCCGGCTGGCCGCGCTGCAGTCGGCACTGCCGCAGCAGCAGGGAAACTGGGTGTATCCCGAGGACCTGCATATCACCCTGCAGTTCCTGGGGCCGGTGGACCCGGCGCAGCAGGCCTGTATCGCCGAGGCGGCCGGCGCGGTTCACGCGGAGCCCTTCGACCTGGAGATCGACCGGCTCGATTTCTGGTCGAAGCCGCGCATCGTCTGGGCCGGCGTGGAAGGCGTGCCGCCGCAGCTGAAGCAACTGGTGGAAGACCTGGGGCAGAACCTGGAGCAGTGCGGTTTTCAGCCCGAAAAGCGTGCCTACCGTCCCCACGTGACCCTGCTGCGCAAGACCACGCCCATCGAGAACCACCCCCTCGAAAAACCCATCCCCTGGCACGTGGACCATTTCGTGCTAGTGGAATCCCGGCCCGGCGGGGATCCTCCTTGGTACCGTCCGCTGGAAGGATGGTCGCTGGGCGAGGGTGGTCGGTAAAAAAGACTGGAAAACAAAAAGAGAACCAACTACACTTTCCACATCCCGGATTCACAGCACGACAGGTAAGCAAAATGGATGAGAACCGCAAAAAGGCGCTGGCCGCCGCACTGAGCCAGATCGAGAAACAGTTTGGAAAAGGCTCCGTCATGCGGATGGGCGATGGAACCGCCATCGGCAACATCGAGGCTATCTCCACCGGCTCCCTGGGGCTGGACATCGCCCTGGGTATCGGTGGCGTGCCCAAGGGCAGGGTGGTGGAGATCTACGGGCCCGAATCCTCGGGCAAGACCACCCTCACCCTGCACGTGGTGGCCGAGTCGCAGAAACAGGGCGGCACCTGCGCCTTCGTGGATGCCGAGCACGCCCTGGACCCGCAGTACGCGGAGAAACTGGGCGTGAACATCGACGAGCTGCTGGTCTCCCAGCCCGACACCGGCGAGCAGGCGCTGGAGATCACCGACATGCTGGTGCGCTCCGGCGCCGTGGACGTGGTGGTGGTGGACTCGGTGGCGGCGCTCACCCCCAAGGCAGAGATTGAGGGGGACATGGGCGATTCCCACGTGGGGCTGCAGGCGCGCCTCATGTCCCAGGCGCTGCGCAAGCTCACCGCCAACATCAAGCGCTCCAACTGTGTGGTGATCTTCATCAACCAGATCCGCATGAAGATCGGTGTCATGTTCGGCAGCCCCGAAACCACCACCGGCGGCAACGCCCTCAAGTTCTATTCCTCGGTGCGCATGGACATCCGCCGTATCGGTGCCATCAAGAAGGGCGACGAGGTGATCGGCAACGAGACCCGCGTCAAGGTGGTGAAGAACAAGGTGGCGCCGCCCTTCAAGCAGGTGGAGTTCCAGATCCTCTACGGCGAGGGCATCTCCCGCGAGGGCGAGATCATCGACCTCGGGGTGAAGCACGGTTTCATCGAGAAATCCGGTGCCTGGTACGCCTATGGTGGCAACCGTATCGGACAGGGTAAGGAGAACGTGCGCCAGTTCCTCAAGGAGAACCCGGAGATCGCCGCGGAGATCGAGCAGAAGATCCGTGCCGAACTGCTCCCGGACACCCTGGCTGCAGAGGAGAAGCCGGCCGATGCGGTGAAGGAGGCTGATGGCTGAAGCCGATGCGTACCAGCAGGCGTACCAGGGTGCGGTGCGCCTGCTGGCCATGCGTGAACACAGCCGCCGGGAACTGCGCAACAAGCTTGGACGGCGTTTTGGCGAGGAGGTGATCGAGCCTGTGCTCGCTGAGCTGGAGGCTCAGGGCCTGCAGAGCGACCGGCGGTTTGCCGAACAGTACGTCCACTCCCGCCGCAGCAAGGGCTTTGGTCCGCTGCGCATCAGCGCAGAACTTTCCGAGCGTGGCATCGACGAGGAGCTCATCGCCGCCTGGCTGGATCAAGACGATGGCCAGTGGCGCCAGCTCATGCTCGAGGTGGCGCGGCGCAAATTTGGCGCCTCCCCGCCGCAGGACCGCCGCGAACAGGCGCGCCGCGGGCGTTTTCTCAGCAGCCGGGGATTTCCCGGGCACCTCATCAACGACTATCTCTTTTCCTGATCCGGCCAGCCGGGTTGCGGGCATGCCATCCCTCCCAGGGGCAAGAGGCGATCCCGCTCCGGGAAACCGCCGCAGGGAATCCTCGGACTGGCTTCCTGCGCCCTTGAATCACAGGGTTTCTGCCTCAATTACAGGGTGACTTTTGCAGGCACAGTGCATAACATTTAATACCTTGTGATTACTGAAAAAGACCCCAATGAAAACCAGCGCTGAGATACGCCAGGCCTTCCTCGACTACTTCGAAAGCAAGGGACACACCATCGTTCCCTCGAGTTCGCTGGTGCCCGCCAACGATCCCACCCTGCTCTTCACCAACGCGGGAATGGTGCAGTTCAAGGACGTCTTTCTCGGCAAGGAGAAGCGTCCCTACACCCGGGCCGCGTCGGCGCAGCGCTGCGTGCGTGCCGGTGGCAAGCACAACGACCTGGAGAACGTGGGCTACACTGCCCGCCACCACACCTTCTTCGAGATGCTGGGCAACTTCAGCTTTGGCGACTATTTCAAGCGCGAAGCCATCGAGTATGCCTGGGAGTTTCTGACCAGGACCATGGGCCTGGAGCCTGAAAAACTGTGGATCACCGTCTACGAGGAGGACGACGAGGCGGCGGAGATCTGGCTGAAGGAGATCGGCATCGATCCGGCCCGTTTTACCCGCATCGGTGACAAGCCCGGTGGCAAGCGCTACGAGAGCGACAATTTCTGGTCCATGGGTGACACCGGCCCCTGTGGTCCCTGTTCCGAGATCTTCTACGATCATGGCCCCGAAGTGGAAGGCGGCCCGCCCGGTACGCCGGAAGAGGACGGTGACCGCTACATCGAGATCTGGAATCTGGTCTTCATGCAGTACAACAGGGACAGCCAAGGCAAGATGACGCCCCTGCCCAAGCCCTCGGTGGATACCGGCATGGGACTGGAGCGGCTGGCCGCGGTGATGCAGGGCGTTCACTCCAACTACGAGATCGACCTCTTCCGGGCGCTCATCCGCGCCGCGGCCAAGGCCACCGGGACGGACGACCTGGAGAACAAGTCGCTGCGGGTCATTGCCGACCACATCCGTTCCTGCGCCTTCCTCATCGTCGATGGCGTAACACCCAGCAACGAGGGACGGGGGTACGTTCTGCGGCGCATCATCCGCCGCGCCATTCGCCACGGCTACCAGCTGGGACAGAAGGAGCCCTTCTTCTACAGGCTGGTGGATCCGCTCATCGAGCAGATGGGCGATGCCTATCCCGAACTGCCCAAGGCGCGGGATACCGTGATGAAGGTGCTGCGTCTCGAGGAAGAGCGTTTTGCCGAGACCATCGAGCAGGGGATGAAAATTCTCGAGGAAGCCATCGAGCATCTCGAGGGCGACACTATCCCCGGCGAGCTGGTGTTCAAGCTCTACGACACCTATGGATTTCCCGCAGATCTCACCGCCGACATCGCGCGCGAGCGGGGCCTGCACATCGACGAGGTGGGCTTCGAGCGGGAGATGAATGCCCAGCGCGAGCGGGCGCGGGCCGCCAGTCAGTTCGGCGTGGACCAGCAGGCCCAGGTGGCGGTGGAAGGGGAGACCGATTTCACCGGCTACGAGCGCCTCAGCGACGAGGCCACCATCATCGGGCTCTTCCGTGACGGTGAATCGGTGGATTCGCTGAAGAAGGGCGAGCAGGGCATGGTGGTGCTGGACAAGACCCCTTTCTACGCCGAGTCAGGGGGGCAGGTGGGGGACCGTGGTGAACTCTCGGTGCTGGGAGACGACGGGCGCTTCCAGGTGGAGGACACGCGCAAGCAGGGCGGCTCGGTCTTCGGGCATATCGGCAGGGTCACGCAGGGCAGGCTCCGCGTGGGCGATGCGGTGCTCGCCCAGGTGGACGCAGCCAACCGGCGTGCCATCGCGCTGAACCATTCCGCCACCCACCTGCTCCATGCCGCGCTGCGCAGGGTTCTCGGTGATCATGTCCAGCAGAAGGGCTCGCTGGTGGAGGCGGAGCGGCTGCGCTTCGACTTCTCCCACTTCGAACCACTCACGCGGGAGCAGCTCAACGCCATCGAGCGGCTGGTGAACGAGCAGATCCGCAACAACTATGTGGTGGAGACCCGCATCATGGCCCTGGAGGATGCCAAGCAGGCCGGCGCCATGGCCCTGTTCGGCGAGAAGTACGACGAGCAGGTGCGGGTGCTGCGCATGGGCGACTTCTCCACGGAACTGTGCGGTGGCACCCACGTCAAGGCGGTGGGCGACATCGGCCTGTTCAAGATCGTCAGCGAAGGAGGCATCGCTTCGGGCGTGCGCCGCATCGAGGCGGTCACCGGCGAGCGCGCCGTGGAATGGGTGGAGCAGGCGGCAAACCGCTTGCAGCACATCGCCTCGCTGGTCAAGGCCGGTGCCGAGGATCTCGAGGAGAAGGTGCAGACGCTGGTGGAGAAGAGCCGCAGGCAGGAAAAGGAGATCGAGCGGCTCAAGGCCAAGCTCGCCTCTGCTGCCGGTTCGGACCTGGCTTCCCAGGCGGTCCAGGTGGGTGATACCAGGGTGCTGGCTGCGCAGCTCGAAGGCGCTGACGTGAAAACCCTGCGCGACACCCTCGACCAGCTCAAGAACAAGCTGGGTTCGGCAGTCATCGTGCTGGCTGCGGTGAACGACGGCAAGGTGAGCCTGGTGGCCGGCGTGACCAAGGACCGTACCGACCGGGTCAAGGCCGGGGACCTGGTGAAGATGGTGGCCGAACAGGTCGGTGGCAAGGGTGGCGGTCGTCCGGACATGGCCCAGGCCGGGGGGAGCAACCCCGGCGCGCTGCCCGAGGCGCTGGCTTCCGTCGAGCCCTGGGTGAGAGAGCGGTTGGGATAGCACCGCTCCAGCCGTTATAATCCGCACCGGCCCGGCCCAAGCCCGGAAAATTCATGGATTACACGAATTCATGAAATTTCCGGGCTAGATCGCCGGGCCATTTCATTGGCATCGGAATTCAATCATGGCACTCATCGTTCAAAAATACGGCGGCACCTCGGTGGGCAGCGTGGAGCGCATCCAGGTCGTGGCGGAAAAGGTCAAGGCCTACCACGATCGCGGTGACCAGATCGTGGTGGTGGTCTCCGCCATGTCGGGCGAGACCAACCGACTCATCAGCCTGGCGCAGGAGATCAACCCCAATCCCAGCCCCCGGGAGATGGATGTGCTGCTCTCCACCGGAGAACAGGTGACCATCGCCCTGCTCGCCATGGCGCTGCACAGGCTGGGTATCGACGCCCGCTCCTACACCGGCGGGCAGGTCCACATCCGTACCGACAGCGCCCACAGCAAAGCGCGTATCACCGACATCGACGGGACCAGGATCAAAGCCGATCTCGATGCGGGCCGGGTAGTGGTGGTGGCCGGCTTCCAGGGCGTGGACGAGAACGGCAGCATCACCACCCTGGGGCGTGGCGGGTCGGATACCACGGCGGTTGCCATGGCCGCTGCGCTAAACGCCGACGAGTGCCAGATCTACACCGACGTGGACGGCGTCTACACCACGGATCCCCGTGTGGAACCCAAGGCGCGCAAACTCGATCGCATCACCTTCGAGGAGATGCTGGAACTGGCCAGCTCGGGTTCCAAAGTGCTGCAGATCCGCTCGGTGGAATTTGCCGGCAAGTACAATGTGCCCCTGCGGGTGCTTTCCAGTTTCGAGGAAGGCGAGGGGACGCTCATCACCCTGGAAGAGGACGACAACGTGGAACAGGCAAAGATCTCAGGCATCGCCTTCAGTCGGGACGAGGCCAAACTCACCATCCGGGGCGTGCCGGACCACCCGGGCGTGGCCTACCAGATCCTGGGCCCTATCGGCGAGGCCAACATCGAGGTGGACATGATCGTGCAGAACATCGGCAAGGACGGCACCACGGACTTTACCTTTACCGTGCATCGCAACGATCTTCCACGGGCGCTGGAGGTTCTGAAGCGGACAGCCGATGAACTGGGTGCCCGCGAGGTCGAAGCCGACGACAAGATCGTCAAGATCGCGCTGGTAGGCGTGGGCATGCGTTCCCATGCCGCCATCGCCAGCACAATGTTCGAGGCGCTGGCCCGGGAGCAGATCAACATCCAGATGATCTCCACCTCTGAAATCAAGATTTCCGTTATCGTGGACGAGAAGTACCTGGAACTGGGGGTGCGAACACTGCACGAGGCCTTCCATCTCGATCAAACTGGTGCTTGAGATTTAAATTCAAGAAAAATGTAGAATACCCTTGTGTCAATGATTACAATCAATCATTGAAAAGGCTTGGTTTGACCAAATGGGCCCCGGCATTTTGGACGAGTGACCGGGGTTGATAAGGAATTTTACGGAGAACGAACCCATGTTGATATTGACTCGCAGGGTTGGAGAGACCCTGATGATCGGTGACGATGTTACTGTCACCGTTCTTGGTGTAAAGGGGAATCAGGTTCGAATCGGTGTAAATGCGCCGCGCGATATCTCGGTTCATCGGGAAGAGATCTACGAGCGCATCAAGGCCGAACAGGCCGAAGCCGGTGAGGCCCCTGCCGAAGAGGAATCCGAGGAATCATAAAAGCTGGAAAAATGGATCAGGGGTGGCTAGAATTGCGCCCCTGATCTTTTTTTGTGCTTCTTTCAGGGCCCGGTGAGGGCTCGGATCAAGCGCTTGAAGAGACCTCAGGAGAGCTGGCCGAGTGGCTGAAGGCGCACCCCTGCTAAGGGTGTATGGGTTAACGCCCATCGAGGGTTCGAATCCCTCGCTCTCCGCCATTCAGTTTGATCGGGCACCTGGATTGCGGAATGCAGAATGCCTGCTGATGGCAAGGAAGATTCGAACCTTCGATTCAAAAAGACCGGGTTCGACCGCGGAGCGCGGATGCGCGAAGCAGAGGCGACCGCAGGGAGCCAATCCCTCGCTCTCCGCCATGTTACATTGACAAACGGCCGGCAAAGCCGCAAAATCTGCCACCCACGCGCCAGTAGCTCAGCTGGATAGAGTACTCGGCTACGAACCGAGCGGTCGGAGGTTCGAATCCTTCCTGGCGCGCCATGCAGTAGAAAAGAGCTCACTTCGGTGGGCTTTTTTCATATCCGTCTTACGGAGGGGATTCGAACCTCCGACGAAATCAGAAAGGCCCGTTCGACAAGCGCCGTAAGGCGCGCAGAGCGAACGCGAAGCGAGAGCCATCCTTCCTGGCGCGCCATGCAACAGAAAAGAGCTCACTTCGGTGGGCTTTTTTCATATCTGTCTTAACGGAGGGGATTCGAACCTCCGATGGAATCAGAAAGGCCTGTTCGTCAAGCGCGGCAGGCGCGCCATCTTGTGCTGAGGTCATCATCTCGGTAGAGTCCTTTTCCCTACCAATCTTGCAAGGCCAGAGCTATGAGCAACCCCGCAGCAATCGGCATCGTGACGGTTTCCGACCGTGCCTCCCGTGGTGAATATGAAGACCTGGGTGGTCCGGCGATCGAGGAGTGGATCGGAAAGGCGCTGACCAGTCCCTGGCGGGCCGAGCGGCGGCTGGTGCCGGACGAGCAGGACCAGGTCGAATCGGCATTGCGCGAACTCTGCGATGAGGTAGGGTGCGCGCTGGTGGTGACTACCGGCGGCACCGGCCCGGCGCCGCGGGATATCACTCCGGAGGCCACGGAGGCCGTGTGTGAGAAGATCCTCGACGGGTTCGGTGAGTTGATGCGCAGTGTCTCCCTGCAGTACGTACCGACGGCCATACTCTCGCGCCAGATGGCCGGTATCCGCGGCCGTTCCCTCATTGTGAACCTGCCGGGCAAACCGAGCGCGATCGCAGATTGCCTGGAAGCGGTGTTTCCCGCCATTCCCTATTGCATCGATCTCATCGAGGGGCCCTATCTCGAGGTGGACGAAAACTTCACCAAGGCGGCGGCCAGCGGTGGCTCCAAGGCCTAGCCGACTCGATCGCAGCCGACACGCGGAGCACGCCGACGTCGTCGTACAGCCGGCCAACGATCTGGACGGCCAGCGGCAAACCCGACGAATGGAAGCCGAACGGCACGGACGCCGCCGGGTTATACGTGTGATTGAACGGTGTCGAGAAACTCGTCACCGGCTTGCCGCGGTCCCGTGGTTTCACGTCGTCAATCCGTATGGCTGGCCCCATTAGAGGGCTCAGCATGA
>QNZQ01000120.1 GCA_003972985.1 Gammaproteobacteria bacterium
GTGATCTGGGAGCCGCTGAAGGGCCTTTTCCAAGGCGGTAGTGGAAATTTTGCGAGGTCATCGTAAAATACCTTTATAAAACAATGTGTTAATGATAACCACATAGCTCCGCGCACGCAAGACATAATGTGACAAAGTAGAACTAAACTACCCACTCGATCAGGGGAAGAGCCAATGTTTTTTCATGAAAATTGGAATAAAAGCCGTTCCTGGGGCATCTTTGGGAGCGGGAGGAGAATTTGATGATAGAAATCGGGCTTTCTTTGGCCCTGAAGAAGCAGTTCAGGGAAAACCGGAGCCGGTTGCATCGGTTGGCACTTTCGTGGTGCGGCGATCGCATGCTGGCGGATGACCTGGTGCAGGAATGCATGACGCGCGCCTGGGAAAAACGACAACAGCTCAAGGAGCGCGACAAGCTCAATGCCTGGATGTTTCGCATCCTGCATAATTGCTGGATGGAATACCTGCGCCGCGCCCGCAGTACCACGGATCTCGACGAGGTTCCGGTGGAGCTGGACGGAGGGCCGGACCAGCTACTCGAACAGCACCAGCTGGCGGCGCGGGTGCGGCTGGCGGTGTCCCGGCTGCCGATCGGACAGCGGGAAGTGGTGACGCTGGTGGACCTCGAGGGATTCCGCTATGCCGAAGTGGCAGAGATCCTGGAGATCCCCATAGGAACCGTGATGAGCCGCCTCAACCGGGCGCGCACCAGCCTGCGCAAGGAGCTGCTGCACCTGCAGGCTCCGCCCGAGGCGAGGCAACCCCTATTGAGAAGAGTGAAATGATGAACGACAAGGAGAGCAGAAGCGCGGATATGCTCCATGCGCTGGCGGACAACGAGCTCGATGCAAAGGACCGGGAGCGCATGCTCGATGAGCTCGACCGGGATCCCGAGCTGACCCGCGAGCTGTGCGATATCCGGCGGGTCAAGGATCTTCTCAACTACGCCTATCCCCTGGAAGAGCCGGCCGCTGCCGAGGAGAAACCCAAGGGATCCCACCTGGCCAGGGCGGCTGCCGTGGTCGTGCTGGTGCTGGCGGGATTTGTTGGCGGCTGGCTGCTCGCTCCCCATGACGGGGCTTCCCCCGATGGCTTCCGTCTCGCCGATGCCGGCCACGATCCGGCGCGGGTGCTGCTCTACATCGGGGACTCCGATCCGGCGAAATTCCGCGTGGTGCTGGAGAAGGCAAGGAGTCTGCTGGAGGATTACAAGGCCCGTGGCGCCGAGGTCTACGTGGTCACCAGTGCGGGTGGGGTGGACCTGCTGCGCGCGGCCACCTCTCCTGTTGCCGGAGAGATCAAGGTGCTCAAGAACCGCTACGCTTCACTGCGGTTCGTGGCCTGCAACAACACGCTCTTCAACCTGAAGAAGAAGGGCAAGCCGGTGCAGCTGGTGGACGAGGCGGAAGTGGCGCCTTCCGCCGTCAGCTTCGTGGTCGATCACCTGAAGCAGGGCTGGACCTACGTGGCCATCTGACCCGGGGTCAGGCGCGGACCGCGGAAACCCGTTCGTACAGTTCCATGTATTGCCGCGCGCTGTGGGTCCAGCCGAAGTCCTGGGACATGGCGGTGCGCACCAGCCGCCGCCAGGTGTTGGGCTGGCGATAGAGCTCCAGTGCCCGTTCCAGCGCCCCGGTGAGCGCTTCCGGGGAGGGGTGATCGAAGACGAATCCCGTGGCCCTGCCGGCCTCGATGTTCTCCGGGGTGGCATCGACCACGGTATCCGCCAGGCCCCCCACGGCATGGACCACCGGCGGTGTGCCGTAACGCAGGCTGTAGAGCTGGTTGAGCCCGCAGGGTTCGAAACGCGAGGGCATGACGAAGAGGTCCGACGCGGCCTCGATGCGGTGCGCCAGCTCTTCCGAGTAGCCGAGCGTGACCAATACCCGCTCGGGGTAGAGCGCCGCCAGCTCGCGCAGGGCGTTCTCGAAGTGGTGTTCGCCCGATCCCAGGACCACGAGGCGCAGATCGTGCTTGTCCATGAGGGCGGGCAGGGCGTCCAGCAGCAGGTCGATCCCCTTCTGTTCCACCAGCCTGCCGATGAATCCCGCCAGGGGCGTGTCGAGATCCTGCTCGGAGGGTTCCAGCCCCGACTGGCGCAGCAGCGCCTCCTTGTTCTTGCGCTTTCCGGCCATGTAGTGGTGCTTGAGAGAGTAGTGGTAGGGCAGGTAACTGTCGGTGGCCGGGTTCCACACCTCTTGGTCGATGCCGTTGAGGATGCCGGTGAGCTTGTGCTTCATGGCGCGGAGCACGCCGTCGAAGCCGTAGCCGAAACCCGGCGTCTGGATCTCCTCGGCATAGGTGGGGCTCACCGTGGTGATGTGGTCGGCGAAGATGATTCCCGCCTTGAGCATGGAGAAGTTGCCGAAGAACTCCATGAGATGGGTGGACCACCACTCCCGGGGCAGGTCGAGGCGCTCGAACTCCTCGTGGGAGAAGACGCCGGCATAGGAGAGGTTGTGAATGGTATAGATGCTGGCAGGCGGTTCGGCTTCCAGCGAGACCAGCGCGGGCACCAGCCCGGTCTGCCAGTCGTGGCAGTGCACCACGTCCGGCTTCCATTCGAGCAGGTCCGCATTTCCGGAGAGCCTGGCCACGGCGCGGGAGAAGACGGTGAAGCGCTCGGCGTTGTCGTGCCAGTTGTAGCCGTCGGGATGCAGGTAGGGATTTCCGGGACGGTCGAACAGGGCGGGCGCGTCCACCAGCAGCAGCGGCACGCCCAGGTGGCGGTCGCTGGTTTCGAGAATGCGCACGTCGTGCATCCGCCCGGCGCCCTGCACCTGCAGCCAGCCGGCGATGTGCAGCTGGCTCATCTGTTCCAGCACCAGCCGGTAGGCCGGCAGGATCACGCGCACTTCGGCCCCCTCCTTCTGCAGGGCCCGTGGCAGGCTGTAGATGACGTCGCCCAGTCCGCCCGTCTTCACCAGCGGATAGGCTTCACTCGCGGCAAAAAGAATCTTCATGGCTCGAAAGTCCCCTGTGGTTGCTGTCGGGAGTCGGGTTCGGCGGCCTACCTCTCCGGCTTGAGGATCAGTCCCGCCAGCGGCGGCAGGGTCAGCTCCAGGGACTGCTCGAAGCCCATCCAGGGCGTCTCCTGTACCGGGAGCCTTCCGGCATTGCCCATGTTGCTGCCGCCGTACCAGGCCGAGTCGGTGTTGAGCACTTCCCGGTAGGCGGCCGCGGCGGGCGCGCCGATGCGGTAGCCGAGGCGGGGCACCGGCGTAAAGTTGAAGATGCACAGCAGCAGGTCGTCCGGGTTCTCGTGGCTGCGGCGGATGAAGCTCAGCACCGACTGCTCGCTGTCGTGGCAGTCGATCCACTGGAAGCCCTCGGCGAGGAAGTCGGTCTCGAACAGGCTCGGCTCGTTGGTGTAGAGGTGGTTTAGGTCGCTCACCACCTTGCGGATGCCCTGGTGCTCCGGGTTGGCCAGCAACGGCCACTCCAGCTGGCTGCCGGCGTCCCATTCGCTCCACTGGCCGAACTCGCTGCCCATGAACAGCAGTTTCTTGCCGGGATGTGCATAGTGGTAGGCGTAGAGCAGGCGCAGGTTGGCGAAGCGCTGCCACAGGTCGCCCGGCATCTTGTCCAGCATGCTCTTTTTCAGGTGCACCACCTCGTCGTGGGAGAAGGGCAGCACGAAGTTCTCCGTCCACAGGTAAAGCTGGCTGAAGGTGAGCTGGTTGTGGTGGTACTTGCGGTAGACGGGATCGGTCTCGAAGTAGCTCAGGGTGTCGTGCATCCAGCCCATGTTCCACTTCATGGAGAAACCCAGGCCACCCATGTAGGTGGGGCGCGAGACCATAGGCCAGGCGGTGGATTCCTCGGCGATGGTCACCGCGCCGGGGAAACGGGCGTGGACCACCTCGTTCATCTCGCGCAGGAAGCTGATCGCCTCCAGGTGCTCCCGGCCGCCGTACTGGTTGGGCGTCCATTCGCCGTCCTGGCGGGAGTAGTCGAGGTAGAGCATGGAGGCCACGGCATCCACGCGCAGGCCGTCGATGTGGAACTCCTCGATCCAGTAGAGAGCGTTGGCGACGAGGAAGTTGCGCACCTCGTTGCGCCCGTAGTCGAAGATCAGGGTGCCCCAGTCGCGGTGCTCGCCCTTGCGCGGGTCGGCATGCTCGTAGAGGGGTTCGCCGGTGAAGCGGGCCAGGGCGAACTCGTCCCGCGGGAAGTGGGCCGGCACCCAGTCGAGCAGCACGCCGATGCCCATCCGGTGGGCCTGGTCGATGAAGGCACGCAGCTCGTCGGGCGAGCCGAAGCGCGCCGTGGGCGCGTAGTAGCCGGAGACCTGGTAGCCCCAGGACTCGTCCAGCGGGTGCTCCATCACCGGCAGCAGCTCGATATGGGTGTAGCCCAGTTCCTTGACGTAGGGCAGCAGCTCCTCGGCCAGCTCCGTATAGCTGCAGAAGCTGCCGTCCTTGCGGCGCTTCCAGGAACCGAGATGCACCTCGTAGATGGAGATGGGGCGGTGCTGCCAGTCCCACTCCTGGCGCTGGCGGATCCACTCCTCGTCCTGCCAGTGGTAGCTCTCCTCTTCCACCAGCAGTGAGGTGGTGTCCGGGCGCATGGCCATGCGCTGGGAGTAGGGATCGGCCTTTACCAGCAGGTGACCGTGCTGGCTGAAGATCTCGTACTTGTAGGCGTCGCCCGGGTGCAGGCCGGGAATGAACAGCTCCCAGACCCCGGAGTGACCGCGGTTGCGCATGGGGTGGCGCAGCCCGTTCCAGCCGTTGAAATCGCCCACCACGCTGATGCGCTGCACGTTGGGTGCCCAGACTGCGAACAGGCAGCCGTCGATACCATCCACGGTTTTGAGGTGGGAACCGAGGAAACGCCAGGCGTGGTGGTGCTTGCCCTCGTTGAACAGGTGCAGGTCCCACTCGCTCAGCTGCGGGTCGAAGCTGTAGGGCGACACCGCCTCGTGCCAGCTCTTGTCGTGCTTCTCCTGCCAGCGCAGGGTGTAGTGCCGCGGCAGGAGCGCATTCTGTTCCTCGGTGAGGCGGATGACAAAGAGATCGCTTCCTTCCACCCGGTTCATGGGGCCGATCTCTTCCAGCTCCACCTTCTCGGCGCTGGGCATGAAGGCCCGCACCACCCATCCCCCGTTGTGAGGATGGCGGCCGAGGTAGTCAAACGGGTCGTGGTGGCGACCCTGCTGCAGTCTTTCGAGGTCGTTCGTCATGTCACTTTCCGTTTGCTGTCGGTTACCTGTTGCAGGATGTGGTCGGTGAAGCCCGGTGCGGCGAGCTGGTTCCAGTGGAATTTCCAGCGCCAGTTCCCCTCGGCGACACCCGGCACGTTCATGCGCGCCTCGCTGCCGAGCCCGAGAAAGTCCTGGAGCTGCACCATGGCCAGGTTCGCGCGCGTGTGCATGGCCGTGGTGATCATGGCGTCCACCACGTCGTCCTCTTCGCCGATGCCCAGTACCTGGCGCACGTGGGCCTTCATCTCATCGGGCAGTGACAGGAACCAGCCCAGTGTGGTGTCGTTGTCGTGGGTGCCGGTGTAGACCACGGTGTTGGGCCCGATATTTTGGGGCTTGTTGGGGTTGTCGTCGAAGTGGTCGAAGGCGAACTGCAGGATGGCCATGCCGGGAAGGTCGTACTTCTCCTTCAGCGCGCGCACTTCCGGCGTGATGATCCCCAGGTCCTCCGCCACCAGCGGCAGCTGTCCGAGGCGCTCGCGAAGGGTGGCGAGCAGCTCGTCGCCGGGCACCTCCTGCCAGTGTCCCTTTTCCGCGGTCTCGGCATCGGCGTCGATCATCCACACCGCCTGCAGGCCGCGGAAGTGGTCGATGCGCACCAGGTCGAACCACTCGAAGTGGTTGCGCATGCGTGCCACCCACCAGTCGAAGTTCTCCTCCTTGTGATACTCCCAGTCGTAGTGGGGGTTGCCCCAGCGCTGGCCGGTTTCCGAGAAGTAGTCGGGAGGCACGCCGGTAACCCAGGCGGGCAGGCCCTGTTCGTCGAGGAGGAAGCGTTTCGGATTGGCCCAGACATCGGCGCTGTCGTGAGCCACGAAGATGGGCATGTCGCCGAACAGGCGGATATTGCGCCGGTGGGCTTCCTGCTTTAGCGCCTGCCAGCGATTGTGGAGCTGGTACTGTTCCCATTTCAGTTCGAGCAGGGCATCGGCATGGGTTTCGCTCACGATGGCCAGAGCCTCGTGATTGCGCCATTTCAGCTCCTCCGGCCACTGGAACCAGGCGCGGTCCTGCTGCAGTTCCTTGATGATGCGGAACAGGGCATAGTCCTCCAGCCAGTAGTGCTGCTCCCTGCAGTAGGCGCGGAAATCGCCCGATGCCGCGTCCAGCATTTCCATTTCATCCAGCAGCGCTGGATTGCCGGCGAAGGCGGAGAGGCACTGGTAGGGGGAGAGATCGTCCTGCGGAACCCCCAGTGGCAGCACCTGCCAGACGCTCAGCCCGGTGGCCTCGAGGAAATCGAGCCACCGGGCGGCGTCTCCGAGCTTTCCCGAGGGAAAGGAGGTGGGGTGGAGTAGCACGCCGGCGCGCCGCTGGTGGAGATCATAGGACATGCCAGGCTTACCTATTGATTGCGCCGCATGGTGCCGGCGTTCTCGGCCGATCCGCCGCCGTGGGAGATGGGCGTATCCAGCATCGCCGGTGGCGGCACGTCCAGTTCGCAGTAGAGTGTCCTGAGCTGCAGCCTGAACAGCCGGTCGAAGTCGCTGACGCTCTGCGAGGGATTGTAGTCGCCGAACCACCAGAACCAGTCCGAGCCCTCGCAGATGGCGAGCAGCCGGGTGGCCCTTTCCGCCGCCTTCTTGCCCAGCTTGCCGATGCGCCTGTCGAAGGCCTGCTTGGCTTCCACGAGCAGGTCCCAGGCCCGGTTCTTGTCGGGGCTGCCGATCCAGGTGGAGAAGCTGCCGTAGACCCAGCTGCCCGCCACCAGGTGCGTGAGGCGCTCTTCCTTCACCTTGCCCTGGACGTCGCTGAAGGTGGTCGGTCTTATCTGCTCGTGGGAGGAGATCTTGTCGTAGAGCGCGTCGAGGAAGTGGAAGCCGTTGTCGGGGTAGTACTCCCAGGCGTTTTCACCATCGAGAATGACGGCGACCACGTGCTTGTGGGCTTCCTCGCCGATGGAGGCCCCGATGCGCTCGAGGTGGCCGACGAAGTCGGCGACGGCATCGTCTGCATGCCACTTGCTGTACTCGAAGCCGATGAGATCCGAAAGGCCGTCGTCGCGGAAATGGATGCGGGGTTTGAGGGCATTGAGCCGGTAGGGAACGAACAGCGCGCGGCGGCAGGCCATCTCCTCGGGATCGCAGGAAGAGGTGAGGCAGCTGTGGTGCCAGACCGCTTCGCCGGAAGCGGTCCAGGCGATGCCGAGCTCGTCCAGCAGCGCCAGCGCGTCGTCGCTCACGCCGCCTTCGGAGAGCCAGACGCCCCTGGGTTTGAAGCCGAAGTAGTGTCGGAAAACGCGCAGCCCCTCCTTCAGGTGCCAGCGGGAGCGTTCCACCCCGTGGGGATAGCGGGCGTGTTCGGGCATGGGAGCGTCGGGCTGGGCCTCCTTCATGTTGGCGAAATCGTTGAGGAGGGGAACGATGGGATGGCCCCAGGGGGTCATGGAGATCTCGATCTGGCCCGATTTGGCCAGCTTGCGGTAGCGGGGGATGATGCTCTCCAGGGTTTTCTGGAAAAGCGTGAGCAGCTCCCGCCGGTCCTTTTCACTGTACCGTCCGGCCTTCTCGATCAGCCGCTTGACCAGGGGTTTCTGTTTCAGGTTGTGGCTGGTCCAGGCGAGGTGGTACCAGACCAGCAGGTCGACGAAGTACTGTTCGTCGAGGTACTCCAGCAGCACCTCCTTGCGGGGATCGTCGTCCACTGGATGAAAGGGGCTCAGCATGGCGCTGTAGTGCGGATAGGGATCAATCATGCGCGCGGCGTTGGCGCGGCTGCACATCCTGATCAGTTCCTTGCGCCCGCTGGCATCCTCCGGAATGGGGGTGACCCCTGCAAGGAGGTTGAGCAGCGGATCCTGCATGGCCATACCATCGGCCAGGAAGCCTGCAATCTGCGTGGCGTAGTGATCGAGCTGCTCCAGCAGCACCGGGGCGAAGTTGACCACCACCCGCATTCCGGAGTGGCGCTCGAGGTGCGCGGCCATGTCGTCGTAGTCCTTGAGCGCATGCAGGTAGACCCAGGGCAGCTGGTAGTCGCCATCCAGTCCTTCCCGGTAGTAGGGCTGGTGCATGTGCCAGCAGAGGACGAAGTTCAGTTTTTCGTTCATTTGGCGTGTGCTGTGATGAAGAGATTCTGTCCGAGCATTTCGGGCGTCACCAGCACGATTCCCTTCGGTGTGACATGGAAGCGCCTGGCATCCTCTTCCGGGTCTTCACCGATCACGGTTCCGTCGGCGATGAAGGTGCCCTTGTCGATGATGGCGTTGGTGATGCGGCAGTTGCGGCCGATGGTCACCTTGGGCAGGATCACGCTGTCCTTGATGAAGGAGTAGCTCTCGATCTGGGTGGCGAAGAATATCACCGAACGCTTCACCCGCGCACCGGAAAGGATGCAGCCGCCCGAGACCAGGGAGTCGATGGCCTCGCCCCGGCGTCCCTCGTCGTCGAAGATGAACTTGGCCGGCGGATGCTGGGTCTGGTAGGTCCACACTGGCCAGTTGCGGTCGTAGAGGTTCAGTTCCGGTTCCACGGCGCACAGCTCCATGTTGGCCTCCCAGTAGGAATCCAGGGTACCCACATCACGCCAGTAGGCCTGCTCACCCTCTTCGTTTTGGAAGGGGTAGGCGATGGCCACGGCGTTCTCGATGGCCTTGGGAATGATGTCCTTGCCGAAGTCATGGGAGGAGTCGGGATCCTCGGCGTCCCTGATGAGCGCGTTGTAGAGGAAGCTGGTGGAGAAGACGTAGATGCCCATGGAGGCCAGCGAGCGGTCCGGGCGCCCGGGTATGGTCTCGGGATTCTCCGGCTTTTCGGTGAAGCGGGTGATGCGCATGTCGGTATCCACCGACATGACACCGAAGGCCTTGGCCTCTTCGGTGGGCACCTCGATGCAGCCGATGGTGAGATCGGCTCCCGAGTTGACATGGACCATGAGCATCTTGGAGTAGTCCATGGTGTAGATGTGGTCGCCGCCGAGCACCATCACGTACTCCGGCGCATGCCGGTGCATGATATCGATGTTCTGGTAGAGTGCGTCGGCGGTGCCCCGGTACCACTCCTGGCTGAGGCGTTGCTGGGCGGGCAGGATCTCCACGAATTCGCCGATCTCGGCACGCAGAAAGCCCCAGGCGCGCTGCAGGTGGCGGATGAGCGAGTGGGACTTGTACTGGGTGAGGACGCCGATGCGCCGCAGCCCGGAGTTGATGCAGTTGGAGAGGGCGAAGTCGATGATGCGGTACTTGCCGCCGAAGGGGACCGCAGGCTTGGCGCGCCACTTGGTCAGTCCCTTCAGGCGGGAGCCCTCGCCACCGGCCAGCACCAGCACCAGGGTCTGGCGGGTCACCTCGGTGGCGATCTTGGTCTCGGTGTAGTACTTGTAGAGTTCTGCCTGTTCCTTGTGTCGCTCGGTTTCGCTCATGATGTCACCTGCGTCTGTAAAGCGTACTGGATGGCGCCCAGGAGGCCGGCCCTGGGCTCCATCACGATATGGATGGGAAATCGGTTCACCAGTGCAGACATGCGTCCCTTGGCGCCGTAGGCCTCCAGGAATGCCGGCTGCTGCAGCCAGCTGGTGATGTGGGTGGTCACGCCGCCCAGGAGGTAGATGCCGCCGGAAGGCTGCCACGCCAGTGCCATGTCACCGCAGTAGCTGCCGTAGAGCCGGGCGAAGAGCGTGAGCGCCTCCCGGGCGGTGTCGTCCTTTTCTTCGTTGGCCGCGTCGATGATGGCCGGCGGTTCCCGTGGCGGCTTCCGCGGATCGAGAAAGTGGTAGAGGTCGGCAAGACCTGGGCCGGAGAGGATGCGCTCCCAGGAGGTACGTCCGTACCTAGCCTGCAGGTGCCGGCAGAGCCGCCACTGCTGTTCGTCGGCAGGGGCAAAGGCGATGTGCCCCGCCTCGGTGGGCCGGGGGTAGTAGTGATCGCCTTCCCTGTGGAGATAGGCCACGCCCATGCCGGTGCCGGCGCCCAGGGCCAGCTTGCGTCCGCCCGCTTCACGGGGGGTGTCGTGGAGGGCCAGCAGCTGTTCTTCGCCGGCTGCCAGCGCGCCCAGGGCGGCGGCCTGGAAGTCGTTGACCAGGTGAAGCTCTGCCTGCGGAAAGCGGGACTGCAGCGCCTTGCGGCACACCTGCCAGGGCAGGTTGGTGTGGTCGATGCACTCCCCCGTCAGCGGCGCGGCAAGAGCCAGCACCAGCCGATCGACCTTCTCGCGCGAAATGGAAAAATCCTGCAGAAAGCTGTCCAGCACCGATTCCAGGTCGGAGAACGCCCGGCTCGGATAGCGCTTGTCGGCAATCACCTCGCCGCTGTTGTCGGCCAGTGCCAGGTGGCTCTTGGTCCCGCCGATATCGGCTGCGAGGATCATGAGCGGTGCTGCAACGGGCTGGTCATGAGAGGCCCTTGATGAAATTCACCAGGCCGTTGGTGGAGGCATCGTGCCCCTTGCAGGGCTCCGGTTTTACCAGTTCCTCCTCGATGACGCTGGCGAGCTGCTTGCCCAGTTCCACGCCCCACTGGTCGAAGGCGTTGATCTGCCAGATGATGCTTTCGACGAAGATCCGGTGCTCGTATAGCGCGATGAGGCTGCCCAGGTTGTGGGGTGTCAGTTTGCGCAGCAGCAGGGTGTTGGTGGGGCGGTTGCCGGGAAACACCTTGTGCGGCGTGAGCGCGTCGATATCGGCCTGGTCCATGCCCTCGGCGGCCAGCTCGGCGCGTACTTCCGCTTCCGTCTTGCCTTTCATCAGCGCCTCGGTCTGGGCGATGCAGTTGGCGGTGAGGATGCGGTGGTGTTCGCCCAGGGGATGGTGGCTCTCCACCGGCAGGATGAAGTCGGCGGGCACCAGCTCGGTACCCTGGTGGATGAGCTGGAAGAAGGCGTGTTGGCCGTTGGTGCCCGGCTGTCCCCACACCACGGGGCCGCTGTCGTAGCCGATGGGCTGGCCTTCGCGCGTCACCCGCTTGCCGTTGCTCTCCATGTCGGCCTGCTGCAGGTAGGCGGGCAGCAGGCGCAGGGAGTGGTCGTAGGGAAGGATGGCATGATTGCCGGCACCGAGGAAGTTGCGGTACCAGGTGCCCAGCAGACCGAGGATCACCGGCATGTTCTGCTCGAGGTCCGCTTCGCGGAAATGGTTGTCCATGGCATGGGCGCCGGCGAGCAGTTCGCGGAAGTTGTCCATGCCCACCATGAGCGCAATGGGCAGGCCGATGGCCGACCAGAGAGAGTAGCGTCCACCCACCCAGTCCCAGAACTCGAACATGTTGTCGGTGTGGATGCCGAAGGCACGTACCGCCGCGCTGTTGGTGGAGACCGCGACGAAGTGGTGCTCGATGGCCGATTCGTCGCCGCCGGTATGCTCGAGAAACCATTTTCTTGCCGTGTGGGCGTTGGTCATGGTCTCGCGCGTGGTGAAGGTCTTGGAGGCGATGATGAAGAGGGTGGTCTCCGGGTCGATCTTCGCCAGGGTTTCGGCGATGTCGGTGCCGTCCACGTTGGAGACGAAGTGGGCCTGCATGCCCTGCTGCCAGTAGGGGTGCAGCGCGGTGGTGACCATGTGCGGGCCGAGATCCGAGCCGCCGATGCCGATGTTGACCACGTCGGTGATGGCCTTGCCGGTGCAGCCGCGCCATGCGCCGCCACGTACCCGTTCGGTGAAGTCGGCCATCTGCTCCAGCACCCGGTTCACCCCGGGCATCACGTCCCTGCCGTCCACCTCGATGGGGGTATTAGAAAGGTTGCGCAGGGCCACGTGGAGCACGGCGCGGTTTTCCGTAGTGTTGATCCGCTCGCCCCTGAACATGCGCTCGATCCAGCTCTTCACGTCGGCCTGCCGGGCCAGGTCGAGGAGCAGGCTCAGGGTTTCATCGGTGATGAGGTTCTTGGAGAAATCGAGGAGGATCTCCTCGAACTGCAGGGAAAACCTGGAGAAACGGTCAGGATCCGAAGCGAAAAGGTCGCGAAGGTGGCGCTTTTCCATCGCTTCGCCGTGTGCCTGTAAGGCCTGCCAGGGTGCTTCCACTCCCTTGGGCGCAGGTTGCCTGATCGCTCGCATGGTCGTACATCAGCCGATTTGGATCCTTGATCAGGGAAGGATACCAGATCTTGCGCTACGCCTTCAGTGTCCGGAGTTGATGCCCGTCAGAGAAAAGGGCTCAGGTATCCTCGGCCACCGCCAGCAATTTCTCCTTGTCGGCGATGTAGTTGTTGGGATTGGTCTCCTGGAGCAGCCCCTTGCGCTTGAACTCGGCCACAGTGCGGCTGGCGGTCTCGGTGGTGATGCCGAGAATGGCGCCCATGTCCTCGCGGTTGAAGAGTTCGCAGCGGTTGTCCTCGTCGCACACCAGCTTGAGGAGCAGGCGTGCCACGCGCTGCTTGGCGGAACCCGTGGAGAGCTGTGTTATCCATAGATCCGCCTCGGAGAGCGCACGCTGCCAACGTTTCATCAGTTCCTGGTGCAGTACGGCATTTTCCTGGCTGAGACGCTGCACCACGTCCACCGGGAGCACACACACCTCGGTGGTCTGCATCACCACGGCGTCGTGCTGGTATTCGCCGCCCACCAGCGCCTCCATCCCGGTGACGTCGGTGGAGCGGAGCAGGCGCACGATGCGCTGGGCGCCATCCGGCAGGTACTGCACCAGTTTCACCAGGCCGCTGCGGATGGTGAAGAGGCGGTCGGCCTTGTCCCCGGCGTGATAGAGATAGTCACCCGGCTGCAGGGGCAGCTGCTCGATGGGCTTGTGAATGTGTTCGAAATCCTTTTCCTTGAGGCCGGCAAAGAGCACCGAGTCGCGCAGGGTGCACAACCGGCAGTTGGCTTCCCCTTTCCAGGCTTCCTCTTTGGTAACAGTCTTGATCATGGTGATGCTGCTATAATCGGGCGCAGGAACCGGTATCTTGGCCGGTTATCCAAATTTCATTGCAGGCGCAATGATAACAATCAACGACAGCTGCTTGACAGCACTAATTTCACTTCCTCAGGATGACGTCATCTAAAACTGCAAGTGGTTGAAAAGCAGGGTGGGTGCCTGATCGGAAAACTTCGGAGGCAGGGATGCCGACGCAGAGCTTACATGGAAGTATTCACAGCGGTTTTCCGAACAGGCGCCCGCTCTGCCCAAGTTAGATGGCGTGGCCCTGTTCACTTCTCCTTCTGACCCGATTCCGCTCCCGTTCCCGGAACGATTTCCCATGTCCCTGATAACGCTTCAGAACATCTCCCTCTCCTTTGGTTCCCCGCCGCTCCTGGACAACCTGGACCTCTCCATCGATCAGGGCGAGCGCATCTGCCTCATCGGGCGCAACGGTGAGGGCAAGTCCACGCTGATGAAGCTCATCGCGGGGGAACTGGCCGCCGACGAAGGGCAGGTACGCAAGCGGGACGGTGTGCGCATCGCCCGCCTCACCCAGGAGGTGCCCAGGGGCTATGCAGGCACGGTATTCGAGCTGGTGGCCGACGGGCTGGGCGAGCTGGCCGGGCTGGTGAAGCGCTACCACCAGCTCTGCGCCGAATTGGCCGAGGAAGGTGGCGAGGCGGCCATGCAGCGGCTCTCCAGCGTGCAGCAGGAGATGGAAGCGGCCGGGGGCTGGCAGCTGGAACAGCAGGTCGGGCAGGTGATCTCGCGCATGCAGCTCGATCCCGATGCCGCCTTCGAATCGCTTTCCGGCGGCATGAAGCGGCGCGTGATGCTGGCGCGGGCCCTGGTGGGTGATCCGGACCTGCTGCTGCTCGACGAGCCCACCAACCACCTGGACATCGAGTCCATCGCCTGGCTGGAAGAGTTCCTGCTGGGCTGGAAGGGCAGCCTGCTCTTCGTCACCCACGACCGTGCCTTCCTGCGGCGCCTGGCCACACGCATCCTGGAGCTGGATCGCGGCCGCCTCAGCGACTGGCCCGGCGACTATGACAACTACCTGCGGCGCAAGGCGGAGATGGAGAACGCCGAGGCGCAGGAGAATGCCCGTTTCGACAAGAAGCTGGCCCAGGAAGAGGTGTGGATCCGGCAGGGCATCAAGGCGCGCCGCACCCGCAACGAGGGGCGGGTACGCCAGCTGCAGGCCATGCGTGAGCAGGCGCGGCAGCGGCGCAGGAAACAGGGCTCGGCCAGGCTGGAGCTCAATGCCGCCGAGCGCTCCGGCAAGCTGGTGTGCGAAGCGGAAGGGATCTCCTACAGCTGGGAAGGCAGGCCCATCGTGCGCGATTTGAGCACCACCATCCTGCGCGGTGACCGCATCGGCATCATCGGTCCCAACGGCTGTGGCAAGTCCACCCTGCTCAACCTGCTGCTGGGAAAGCTGCAGCCGGAAACAGGGACCATCCGCCTGGGCACCAAGGTGGAGGTGGCCTACTTCGACCAGCTTCGTGCCCAGCTCGACGAGGAGGCCACGGTGATCGACAACGTGGGCGGTGGCCGGGACAGCGTCACCGTCAATGGCCGGCAGAAGCACATCATCGGCCACCTGCAGGATTTCCTCTTTCCGCCGGCGCGGGCGAGGCAGCCGGTGAAGTCCCTCTCGGGCGGGGAGCGCAACCGGCTGCTGCTGGCCAAGCTCTTCACCCGCCCGGCCAACCTGCTGGTGCTGGACGAGCCCACCAACGACCTCGACGTGGAGACGCTGGAGCTGCTCGAAGAGCTGCTGCTCGATTTCGACGGCACCCTGCTGCTGGTGAGCCACGACCGCGCCTTTCTCGACAACGTGGTCACCAGCACCCTGGTGTTCGAAGGGGAAGGACGGGTGAACGCCTACGTGGGCGGTTACAGCGACTGGCTGGCCCAGCGTGAAAAACAGCAGCAGGCAGAAGCCGAAAAGCCGGTACAGCGGGAAAAAACCGCGAGAACCAAACGCCGCAGCAGCCCGGCCAGGCTGAGCTACAAGGAGGAACGGGAGCTCGAATCGCTGCCGGAGACCATCGAGGCGCTGGAGGCCGAGAAGGAAGAAGTGGAACAGTCACTGGCCGATCCCGGGCTCTACCGCTCCGATCCGGAAAGGGTCAAGGTTCTCACGAGCCGGGTCAGGGAGATCGGCGAAGCGCTGGAGAACCGCTACCAGCGCTGGGACGAGCTGGAAGCGAAACGAGGGTAGGCAACTGGCGATCCGGACAGAATGGACTATCCTGTAAAAACCGGAAAAAGTGATCGGTGACTGTCCCAAGCAGGCCCGACGACAACCATTGGCACCAGCAAACCGTAGCCTGGAGAGGCATCCCGGAGGAACGCTGTTATTACTGCTGAAGCGGAAAACCTGAAGCGGGAGCGGTTGGCGCGGGGAGAAGAGCTTCGTCTCCTCTACAGCCAGTCCTTTCCGGCCGTCTTCGCCAGCCTCCTTGCGGGGTTGCTGGTGGTCATCGCGCTCTGGCCGGTGCAGGATCGGGCTTTGCTGCTGGGCTGGTATGCCGTGCTCGGTTTTTCCGCACTGGCTCGTATCGCGGTTTTCCTGGGCTACTGGCGACAGTCGCCCAGTGGCGATGAACTGCTGGAATGGGAACGCCCCTACAGCGTGACCCTGCTGTTCTCCAGCGCCATCTGGGGATTCGGCGCCCTCCTGATCATGCCCCCCGAATCCTTCCTGCACCAGGTGGTGCTGCTCTTCTTCCTGATCGGCATGTCGGGTGGCGCCCTGGGGGTCTATTCGCCCCATCGCAAACTGATGCTGGCAACCATTTCCACCCTGCTGCTTCCTTCGGCCTTCTGGTTGCTCTACGAGGGGACCAACCTGGCGCTGCTGATGGCGGTGGGTATCGCGGCCTTCATGGTAACCGTGATAAGGGCCAGCGAGGTGCTTTCGTCACGCATGCACCAGAGCTTTCTGCTGGCGCTGGTTCTGGACGGCGCGCGCAACGAGGCGGAACGCATGGCACGGGTGGATGAGCTGACCGGCGTGAGCAATCGGCGGGCCTTCTACGAGGAAGGCAGGCTCATGCAGGAGTATTGCGAACGCAACGACGGGCTGCTGGCGATGATCCTCGTCGACGTGGATCACTTCAAGCGCATCAACGACAGCCATGGCCACGCCAACGGTGACCTGGTGTTGCAGAAGGTGGCCCGGGTGCTGAAAAAGGCGGTGCGCAGCAGCGATGTCTGTGCCCGCATCGGCGGCGAGGAGTTTGGCATCCTGATGCGGGTTTCTAGGGTCGAAGAGGCGATGAAGCTGGCGCAGAAACTGTGCCGGCACCTGGCCGAGGCTGCCATCCCGTTGAAGGATCAGAAGCAGGAGAAAGCGGTTTCGGTGATGGCCAGCTTCGGCGTTACCACGGGCAATTTCGGCCTGGATGCCCTGTTCCGCACCGCGGATGCAGCGCTCTACCGGGCCAAGGAACAGGGACGCAACCAGGTGGTCTACGCCGCCTGTGCCGGATAGCATTTCAGCACGGGCGGGGTTTCAGGAGTAGAGCAGTTCCGACCAGCGTCCCGCTTCCCGGAGCTTCTCCTTCGATTCCAGCCATGCCTCTTCGGACCCGGCGTATTCCGAAAACACCTTGTCCAGCTGCCCGCTGTTCTTCCGCGTGCCTGCGACATAGGTGTGGGTGGCTGGATCCTGGAGCATGTCCCAGGCTTCCCTTCCGTGTGCATCGAGGGTCTCTTCCAGTGCTTCGGCCTCGCTCATGACGTAACGCTTGGTGATCGCCTGGTAGGCTTCGAAGGTTTCCCTGGTGTAGTAGTTGGCGAAGTCCTTGTCCACCTGGTTGAGGTAGGCCAGGTCCAGCCCCGAGCGGTCACCGAAGAAGAGTCGCACCTTGCCCTCCCAGCCCCCGTGCTGGGCGTAGATGCGCTGGATGAAGGCGCGGAAGGGAGCGATACCCGTGCCTGTGCCGATCATGAGCAGGTTGGCGTCCCTGTTCTGCGGCATGCGGAAAACGCTCCTGTAGGGACCGGTCAGCGTGATGTGGTCACCGGGGCGTGCGTCGCACAGGTAGTTGGAAGCGATGCCGGGATAGCGTTCGCCGGAGAATTCGTCGATGTAGAAGCAGCGCCGCACGATGAGCTGGAGTTCCACCTCGTCACCATGGGCCTGCGGTCGCGCACTGGCAATGGAGTAGTAGCGGTGATGGGGCTTGCTGCCGAAGGGATTGGCCCCCTGCACCAGGACGCCCACCGTCTGGCCCTCGTGGAAGCGGAAAGCGGGCTCGTCGATGCGCAGGTCGATGGCGCGCACTTCGTCCATTTCGGGAGGAGAGATGCGCCGGCTTCCGGTCACTTCGGCGCTGCATTGATTGTCGTACTGGGTTTCCATGGATCTGCTGCCTTTGTCATTTCGGTTGTTCTCAGCTCAACTGGATTCTGCAAGCTGCAACCAAGTCTCCATCACGGTGTCCGGGTTGAGTGAAATGCTGCTGATCTCCTGCTGCATGAGCCAGTGAGCCAGGTCCGGGTGGTCCGAAGGGCCCTGGCCGCAGATGCCCACGTACTTGCCCTGGCGGCGGGCTGCACCGATGGCCATGGCCAGCAGTTTTTTCACCGCGGCGTTGCGCTCGTCGAAGCCGTCCGCCACCAGCCCGGAGTCGCGGTCCAGGCCCAGGGTGAGCTGGGTGAGGTCGTTGGAGCGTAAGCGCCAGAGAATCAGCCTTCTTGCACCCCCTTGAGATCGACGTTCCAGGGTAGCAGTGCCTCGATGTCTTCAACGGTGCTGGCGGCCCCGATGTGCTGCAGCACATGGTGGAGATAGGTGAAGGGCTCCAGCCCGTTGGCCTTGG
>QNZQ01000014.1 GCA_003972985.1 Gammaproteobacteria bacterium
GCTACACACCGGCTTCCCATATGACTGGACGCCGCGTTCGGATGCTCCCTTGGGATCCCCTTTGGCGCCTTCGGCACGTCGGGCATCCCGTGTCGCCTCGCGGCTACCGGGGACTACCCGCCTTCGCTTCGCTCTCCATGGCGGACAGCGGACGAGTTGCTCGAATCCGTTCATGCCGACGTCGTGCTGGTCAACTGTGATGCAGAGGAGATCGATTTCACCACGGCGATCCGCCAGATCCGCAGGCAATCGCCCATGGCCGCTTTCATCCTGCTCTCCGACGACCCTGCCGAGGAACTCTTCTTTGCTGCGGAAACCGGTGCCCAGGACATCATCGAACGGCACGACCATGCACACCTGATCTACGTGGTGAACCGCGAGCAGCAGAACATGATCACCAAGAGGCAGCTACTGGACGCAAAAACGGAAGCAGAAGAGGCGAAACAGCGCTGGACCCTGCTCACCAACAGCAGCCAGGAAGCCATCGCCTACGTCCACGAAGGCATGCACGTGCATGCCAATCCTGCCTACCTTTCCCTATTCGGCTACCAGGAGGCCGATGACGTCGAGGGGCTGCCTTTCATGGATCTCATTGCCAGCGAGGACAGGCTCAAGTTCAAGCCGGTGCTGCGCATGCTGGAGAAGGAGCACACTGCCGAGAACATCGAAATCAACTGCGTCACCAATGAAGGTGAAACGCTCGCGGTGGAGATGCGCTTTGCCCCCACCCGCATGGAGGGAGAAAGCTGCACCCAGGTCATCGTGACGGATCGCTCCGCGCGTACGGACTACCAGCAGCGCCTGGAAGACCTGGCCCATTACGACATGGACACAGGTCTCTACAACCGCAACTACTTCCTGGAACAGCTGGAAGAACGCCTGCAACAGGCCATGGCGGATGAAAACCGTCTGGGGCTGCTGACCTTCGATATTGCCAACCTCAAGGACATTCGCACCGAGGCCGGCATGGATCCCGGTGACCAGGTACTGCGGGAGACGGCCCGCCTGCTCAATGAAGCCACCTATGAATCGGACCTGCTGGCACGCTTTGGCGAGCACGAGTTCGCACTGCTCTGCACCCCGGATACCGACGCCAAGGCGGTGGCATACCGGCTGCTGGAGAAACTGGAACAGTACGATTTCGGCGTTTCACCGAAACCAAAGTTCGTCGTGGGCCTTGCCTTCTCCGATACCCCACCGGTACGCAGCGCCCACGACCTGCTCCATCACGCCACCCTGGCCTGGAAGCGGGCGCTGGAGAAGAAGGAGGATGTGATCGTCTTCGACGAAAGCATCACCGAAACCGCAGCCGGGGCCGGGGCCGACAACATCGACGAAACACTGGTGCAGCTCATCGACGAGGCCCTGGAGAAGGACAACCGCTTCGTCCCGGCCTACCAGCCCGTGGTAAGCCTGCACGGCAACAGCCGTGAAGACTACAGTATCTACCTGCGCCTGCGTGACAACGACGACAAGCTGCTGCTGCCCTCGGAATTCATGCCGGAGGCGGTCAAATCCGGTCGCATGGCCGAAATCGACCGCTGGGTCATTCGCCGTTCCATCCGTGAGGTCGCCGAGCACCGCCAGAAGGGTCATCGCATCAACTTTCTCGTGAGCCTCTCCTCCGCCGGCATCACGGACGACTCGCTGCTGCTGTGGATCTGTGACTGCCTGCGGGAGTTCAAGGCCAAGGGCGCCTGGCTCACCTTCGTCGTTTCCCAGGAAGAGATGACGCGCCACCTGGAACAGATGGAACAGCTGGCCGAAGGACTGAAGCAGATCAACTGCCGCATTGCCATGAGCCATTTCTCCTTCGAGCAGGAAGCCGTGAACCTCTCCAAGCATCTCTCGCTGGACATGGTCTGTTTCGAGACCGACACGGCCAGGAACATCGCCAGGGACAAGGAGCACCGGGAACTGCTCGGCAGCTACAACGAACAGCTGCAGAAAGAGGGCATCAAGACCGTGGTCACCCACATCGAGGAAGCGGCACAGCTCGCCCTGCTGTGGAACATCGGCGTGAACTACATCCAGGGAAACTTCATCCAGGAACCGGTCGACAGCATCGTCTACGACGCCGAACTCTGATCCCGGGAACAGTGGTTTTAGCGGTTCCTGTTGGCCACCCCGTGAGGCACGTGGCCCGCCGGTACGAACTGGGAAGCCGAAGTGACATGGTGGGTCTGGTCATCGAAGAAGATGTCGGCCTTGAAAGCCTTGAGGAAAGCGCTCTTGTCCATGCCACCGAGGAACAGGGCTTCATCAATACGAATCCCCCAGGCACGCAGCGTCCTGATCACCCGCTCGTGAGCCGGTGCGCCCCTTGCCGTCACCAGGGCGGTGCGTATGGGCGAGGTTCCCGTATCGGCCAGTGACTGCATCTGGTGGAGCACTTCCAGGAAACGCCGGAAGGGCCCGGCTTCCAACGGCTTGCGTGCAGCCGCCTTCTCGCTGGCCTCGAAGGCCTCCAGACCCTCTCGCCGATAGACCTGCTCGGCCTCGTCGGAAAAGAGCACGGCATCGCCATCGAAGGCAATGCGCAGCTGCTCGAAATCCCCCTCCCCTGCACCCTGTTCCAGCGGCTTCTCCTTCGCCGGAAGCGGCGCAATGGTGGCCGCAGCCACGCCCGCCTCAAGTGCGCGTGCCACGTCATTGGGCTCCGCGGAGAGAAAGAGATGCGCTCCCAGTACCGAGGCGTATTCGAAGGGGCTCCGTCCCCCGGTGAAGGCGGCACGGGTGATGTCCAGACCGTGATGTTCAATGGAATTGAACACCCGAAGTCCGGTGTCCGCGCTGTTACGCGAGAGCAACACCACTTCCACCTTCACCCGCCCATCGAACACCTCGTTGAGATTCAGTAACTTGCGCACCAGGGAGAAGGCCACGCCCGGCTCCAGCACGTCTTCCTCGTGGGCGATCTGGTAGGCGTGGTAGGCATCCACCCCCTCCTCCTCGAAGACCCGGTGGGATTCGTCGAGGTCGAAGAGCGCACGCGACGAGGTTGCAACGACCAGCGTCGGGCGAACGGCTTCCACGGGCAGCGTGGTCACCAGGGCATGAAGGAGTTCATGAAGGAGAGAGGCTTGCCCACGTTCCGGTTCAGGCGATGCATGTCGTACTGCATGAAACGCGTGGTGTTGGTCATGTCCTGCGTGGAGGTGTTCATCATCTGGATCGACTTGTCCATGGACTCCATGCTGGCAAGGATCGGCTGCAAGGTGCCCATCTTGTGTTCAATGGAATCGAGACTCACGGTCATGGTGCGAATATTGGTGGTTATCTGCCCTATGTTCTCGGACATGTGCTGCATGTTGTTGGAGAGCACCGACATGTGGGAATCCACGCTGATGGCCAGGTAGTGGACGTCACCCGCAAGCCGGTAGATCAGGAAGAAGCCATAGGCAGCCAGCACCACGAAGGCGAACATGGAGGGATAGATGATCAGTTCCCAGCGTCGGGCACTGCTTTCGAAGACCTCCGAAAGCCGCTCGATACCGGCCTGTTCCTCTAACTTTTCGTCTTGCTCTGATGACTCCGGTTTACCGGGGGATGCCATCGATTCCATCTCCGGCGGAACAGGGGAAATGTTCCGCAATATCTTCTACTGACACCTATGGTATCCAATAACTTTACTTATGAGCAACTAAAGTTATTTGATTGTGTGACAGTTTCCCGTGCTCACATCTTCAGCCGAGCACGTGCGCGTAGAGCACCGCGGCCAGCGCATTCCACTCCTTGGCGCCCTTGCTCCTGGGATCCATCTCGAAAACCGCAAGCCCTTCACTGAAAGAACGCCGGAAAGCCGTGCGTTGCGCCAGGCGGGTCTTGATGAACTTGATTCCCGGCAACGAGATGAGCGCTGCAGCGGCCTCGTCGGTTTCGCGAATGGCACGATGGGTATCGCCCCGGTTGATGAAAGCCATCACTTCAGGCCGCCGCCCTTCCCCTATAACGGCATTGATCAGCCTGAGAAACCGCTGCGTCGACCAGATATCGGCCTGGCTGGGAGGAACGGGCACAACGATCCGGTCTGCCACCCGTATCGCCTGCTTCATGCTCTCGAGGTCGGCGGTCCCGACATCGACCAGCACCTCGTCGTAGCTGTTGAGCGCCTTCCGATCATAGAGGAGCTCCTTGTGCGCCAGCTTCACTGCCGGCTCGAAACCCTCCTCTTCCCGTACCTCGACCACGTCGGTGAGCGTTGCCTGGGGATCGGCATCGATGGCCAGCACGTTCTGCTGGGCATAGGCGAGCCACACCGCAAGGTTGAAGGTGATGGTACTCTTTCCGGCCCCCCCCTTGAGGCTGCCGATAACGGTGATCATTGCAAGCGCATCTCCCTCATTGCCAAAGCGCAGCCGACCCTCAAGCCGGTCGTGAACCGGTAGATTCTACCACCTCGCCTTCAAACCACCCATGACCAGCCCTCAGGAAGAGAGACCGTCATCGGAATCGAGGCTCTTGAGGCGGATCCCCCGTCGGCCGTTCTTCCTGACAGCCGGCGGCATCACCTTCTTGGCCACCTTTTTCGCCACCTTCTTGGTCGCTGCTGGCTTGCCTTCGCTCTTGGCAACCTTGCCGGCGGGCTTCTCGGGAGCACCTGCCTCGGACTTCTTGGCCGGGGCTTTCCTGGTCACGGCCTTTTTTGCAGCAACCTTCTTCTTCGTTGCCGCTTTCCTGGCAGCCACCTTTTTCTTCTTCACAGCTGCCGGCTTTTTGGCAGACACCGCTTTTTCCTCTTTCCCGGCCTTGGCCGGGGGAAGCTCTTCCTTCCTCTCGAGAGGCTTGGAGATCAGCTCCAGGTCCGCATCGCTGGCACCCTGCGCCTGCAGGGGAGCTTGTTTTTCCGCAGCAAATTCCTCGACTTCCCCGGCGCGGGACCTGGACACGGATGTTTCAGCTGCCGCCTCGCTCCTGGTTTCCGACCCCGGTTCCGGCTTTGGCTTTGCCGCAGCTTCGGGTTTCGCCACAGCGGCCGCTTCGGTGGTTTTCGGTTCCTGCACTGGCCGCGTGGCGGTGGCGGAGGATTCGGCGCTCTTTGCTCTCCATCCCCGGAACAGGCGCACCAGGGTTGCAATGAAACTGATCACCGCCACGATCACAGTTACCAGCAAATGCCAGCCCCGTTTCAAGAGTGAAGGCCCCCTGGGCTGGGCGCTTCCGCCAGACCCGCCTCCACCTTTCGGTGCCTCGCATTTCCGTCCAGCCACTTCACACAGGGACTTGGCCGCGAGCACACAGCCCAGGGGAATGACCACCAGCGTGAGGATGGTGGAAACCAGTACGCCGGAAGCCAGGGAAATGGCCATGCCCTGGAAGATCGGATCGAAGAAGATCACCGTCGAGGCGAACACCAGTGCGAAAGCGGTGATCAGGATGGGACGGGTCCGCGTCTTGCAGGCGGCGATGACCGCCTCGGCCACGGGCACTCCCTTCTGCACCTCGTGGATGGAGAAGTCCACCAGCAGGATGGAGTTGCGCACGATGATGCCTGCCAGCGCGATCCACCCGATCATGGAGGTTGCGGTGAACTCGCCGCCCCAGCCGTTGGCAAAGAAAATGGCGTGCGCCGGGATGATTCCCAGCAGGGTGAGCGGGATGGGCGACATGATGAGCGCCGGGATGCGGAAGTTACCGAATTCCCACACCACCAGGATATAGATGAGCGCCAATGCCGCCATGAAGGCGATGCCCATGTCGCGGAAGGTCTCGTAGGTCACCGTCCATTCACCCGCCCACTCGAAAGCGGAATGCGCATCCGTGGGCGGCGGCCCTGTCCAGTAGGTTTCATCGACGAGTACCACCCGGTCGGGCGTCACGTAGGGCTTGCCCTCGTCCCAGGTCTTGAGCAGGTCTTCCACCTGCATCATTCCGTAGACCGGCGCCGCCAGGCGCCCGCCCACGTCGGCCACCACGTATTCCACGGGCCGCAGATCCTTGGTGAAGATGAGAGGATCTTCCGGCACCTTCACGAACCTGCCCAGTTCGCGCAGCGGCACGGCGGGGCCACCCCCCTCGGGTTGAATGAGAATGTCTCCCAGGCGATTGATCTGGGAACGCACCGCCAGCGGCACCTGGATGACGATGTTCACCGGTTCGTGACCGGCGCGCTGCTTGACGTCCCCGAGCACCATGCCACCCAACGCCATGGCCAGGTTCTTGTTGATCAGGTCCACGGAGATGCCCCGCTGGTCGGCCTTGTCACGGTCCACGATGAACCGCCAGTAGTCGTGGGGCTCGCGCATGTAGTTGTCGACGTCCACCAGGTTGGGTGCATGCTCGAAGATCTCGGTGAGATCCGCTGCCACCTTGCGCCGGGTGTCGCCATCGGGACCGTGAACCTCGGCCACCACCGACTGCAGTACCGGCGGTCCCGGGGGCATCTCCACCACGGCGAAGCGCGCCTTGGTCTCCTTCAGCAGCTCCTTGACCTTTTCCCGCGTCTCCACGGCGATCTCGTGGCTGGTACGTTTCCGGTGATGCTTGTCCAGCAGTTGGATCTGTATCTCTGCCTGCCAGGGCTTGTTGCGCAGGTAGTAGTGGCGCACCATGCCGTTGAAGTCGAAGGGCTTGGCGGTTCCCACGTAGATCTGGACTGCCGTCACCTCGGGAATCTTGCGCACCATGTTGGCGATCTGGTTGGCCCGGTTGGCCGTCTCCGCCAGCGCCGTCCCCTCGGGCATGTCCAGCACCACCGAGTATTCGGGCTTGTTGTCCAGCGGCAGCATCTTCACCACCACCAGCTTGAAATAGAACAAGGAACAGGCGAGGAAGAAGAGCCCCCAGAGGGTCAGGCGGAACAGCCGCAGCTTGCGGCGGTCCTCGATCATGGGCGTGAGGATGCGCCGGTAGAGCCCTTCCAGTTTCTCGGCCTCGGCGTGTTCCCGTTTCTCCGCGGTCTCCAGGTAGTGCATGGAGGGCCGGAAGATCTTGCTGTGCGCCAGCCAGGGTGTGAAGACGAAGGCTGCAAAGAGGGAGATGAACATGGCCACCGAGCCGAGCGCCGGAATGGGCATCATGTAGGGACCCATCATGCCGGTGACGAAGCCCATGGGCATGAGGGCCGCGATGACAGTGAAGGTGGCCAGGATGGTGGGGTTGCCCACCTCGCGCACCGCGTCAACGGCCGTCTCCACGTCCGTTTCGCCCTTCTCCAGCCAGCGCCGATAGATGTTCTCCACCACCACGATGGCGTCGTCCACCAGGATACCGATGGAGAAGATCAGCGCGAAGAGGGAGACCCGGTCGATGGTGAAACCGAGAATCCAGGCGCCGAAGATGGTGAACAGCAGCACCACCGGGATGACCATCAGCACCACGATGGCCGGCTTGAGGGCACGGAAGGCCAACCAGACCAGCACGAAGACGAAGAAGGTGGCCACGAACAGCTTGAGAATGAGCGCCTTGACCTTGTCGTTGGCGGTCTTGCCGTAGTTGCGGGTGACGCTCACCTGCACATTGGAAGGGATCAGCCGTCCCTTCAGGTCCTCCACGCGCTCCAGGATCTTGTTGGCCACGGTGACGCCGTTGGTGCCCTTCTTCTTGGCGATGGCGATGGTCACTGCCGGCACACTCACCGCCAGGTCGGGGTTCTCGGAGGCCGCGCCGGTGTAGTAGGCCACCAGCTGCTTGGCATCCTCTGGACCCTGGCGCACCTCGGCCACGTCGCGCACGTAGATGGGCACGCCGTTGCGGGTACCCACCTTGAGCCCAGCAATGTCATCCGCGGTCTGCAGGAACTTGCCGGTGACCACGGTGAAATGGGCGCCGCTGGCCTCCACGTTGCCCACCTGCTGCTCGGCATTGGCGGCCTGGATCGCCTGCGCCACCTGGCCCAGGCTGATGCCGTAACCGGCCAGCCGCTCGGGCAGCACCTTGATGGTCACCTGCTCGGCGCGGCCACCCACCACGAAGCTCTTGCCGGTCTCCGGAATCTCCTTGAGCGCCTGCAGCACCGAAAGCGCCAGCCGCCGCAGCAGGCTGTCGTCCACGTCGGGAATACCGTCGCCGTTGAAATCCTTGTCGGACCAGAGCGTCAGCGTTACCACGGGTACGTCGTCGATGCCCTTGGACTGCACCAGCGGCATGGAGACCCCTTGGGGAATCTTGTCCATGTTGGAGGCGAGCTGCTCGTTCACCTTCACCAGGGAGGGCTCCATCTCCTCGCCCACCTTGAACTGCACGGTGACCATGCCCTGGCCCCGATCCGAGGCGGAGTAGACGTGCTTGACCCCCTGGATCTCCCACATCATCCGCTCCAGCGGCTGGATGGCCAGCGAAGCCACCTCTTCGACAGGTGCACCCGGGTACTGGATGAACAGGTCCACCAGGGGCACCGAGATCTGGGGGTCCTCCTGGCGCGGGGTCATTATCAGGCCGGCCAGGCCCAGCAGGAACATGGTTATGTAGAAGAGCGGCGACAGCGGGGAGTTGATGAAGAACCTGGCGGTACGGCCCGCCAGGCCAAGGTTCTCCCCCTCTTCCTTCGCAGAGGACTCCTGGGGCTTGGTATCGAGATCACTCATCCCATCAACAACCTAAAAGAATTCAGAAACATGAACGTGGGGATCGGCGCAAGCCGTAACCGCCCCCTGGCGACCGGGGCCATACCGTGCGACTCCCGCAGCGCCGGATTCGATATCACGAACCCGCCATGAGCCCCGGAGGCGGGTTGGCATAGACCCTGTCACCGGGAGCCAATCCCGAGAGCACGGTGACCATGCCGTTTCCAAGACGCCGGCCTTCACGGATCAGCCGCAGTTCCGGCTTTCCCTTCTCGTTCTGCACGTAGACCACGGGCAGGCTGCCCCGGTAGCGTATGGCCGTCACCGGAATCACCGGCAGGCTTCCGGTAGCAGCCGCCTGGCTGGTATCGGGAATGAGGATCTTGGCGTACATGCCGGGCTGGGAAATGCCCTGGGGAATATCGAACTTCACCTTGATGGTGTGGCGCTGCGCATCCGCCATGGGGTAGATCTGTGCCACGCGCACGTCCACGGGCTCGGGGTAGTCATCGAAGACGGCGGCCTTCTTCAGCACCATCATCTCCTGCAGGCCGGTCACCAGTCGGGCCGGCCCGTCCACCTCCACCTGCAGCCAGGTGACGTCGGCAAACTTGAGCATGGGCTGACCGGGCTGCACCGTGTCACCCACTTCCACCAGCTTCTTGATGATCACGCCATCGAAGGGCGCCACACTCTTGGCGTCCCGGATCTTCGCATCCAGCGCCTGGATTTCGGAACGGATGCGCATGATGGCATTGCGCGCCTGTTCGATGCGCGTACTGGAAGCGAAGAGGTCGGCGCTGCGCTCGGCACCCTGATCCCGCTCTCCCATGAACTCTTCGGCGGGGCGGGTGAACATCTGGTCGAAAAGATTAGGAATGGCCATGCCACCGGGCGCCGCCTTGGACTGCGGAGACCAGAGCTCCCGGGAATACTGGACGCCGGCATTGCGAAGCTCGGCCTCGGCCGTGGCGAGCTGCGCATAGAGCGCGGCACGCTTGGCCAGCAATTCGGAATCGTCGATGGCCACGAGCAGGGTGCCTTCCTTGAAGAAATCACCCTCGATACCGGCGATGTACTTGATCCGGCCGGGCAACTGGGCGGCAAGGGTGACCTGCTTGTAGGGAACGACCGTGCCGCTGATCGCAACCGTGGGTTGGCGGTCCGAGGCCTGCACCACGAAGATTTCGCCCCCCTTGTCCGTCTGGGCCCACCCGATGCCTGCCAGCAACAGCAGCACACTGGCCAACCATACCCGCAATATCCTGTTCTTGATCATAATATGCCGATCTTCCGAATAACCGTGTTAGTACAGAACACCACCCTGCTCCGGGGAGGCGCCTGGAGGTTCAGAACGAACCGGCGAAAACGAAGAGGCCGGTCCGGCCTTAGCTTGCGTCACGCCATCATCCTACTCAACTCGACCCGCAGACAGGTTCCGGATCCCACTGAAACTCGCCATGCGCGATTCCACCACCCGCCCGCCTTCCAATCCCGGAGCGGGCAGCAGACCAGGCTTCAGACCTTCGCCATCACAGAGAAGCTCTTGATGAAAGGTTTGGCCATTTTGGGTTCCTTGAGCATCGCTGCGTAGTCCCCCACCTTGAACTTCATCTTGCCCGAGGCGAAGGCAGTACCCAGCCCCATCATGCCCGGAGGCTTGGCAATCCATTTCTTCCACTGCTCCTCGGAGGCCCGGATGTCCCAGTTGAGCTCCTGGCCCTCGTAGGCGCCACCGGAAACCGCCTTGCCGTTCTCCACCACCAGCACGCCACGCGGCTGGTCTTCGTCGGGAAAACCGTAGCCTATGGTGCTGTTGAAGCCAATCTCTCCAAGGGGCCCGGTAAGGTCGGCCTCCTCATTCCATTTTTCCGCAAAGGACGCCATCCATTCCGCAGAGAACAAGTCAGCCATGAAACCCTCCTTAATAAAGTCATTTATATGCGATTGCTTGTGTAATTCATCCCTTCGACAGGGCAGCTGGAGATTATGCGATATTCCAGCCCTTTTTTCCATAATGAGCCGCGGAAATAAAAGCCCGGGAATCGCGCTCATTTACCCAAGGAAAACGGGTGAATTCCACCTGTCGTCACGCGCATGCGGTTACCGGGAAATGGGAACACTACCGCAACGAATGAAGTCAGAGTACTATCTCCACCCTTTTCAAGGAAGCAATAAATCCAGAGGTGAACAATGTCTGAAGAAGTCCAGCATGTCGACAAGCGGCTGAGGAATCTCGAAGCCCACTTGGAACGGGAAAACCCGATCCTGCTCAAAGCGGTGCAGAGCTTCCGCGATCTCGACAAGGTTGCACACAGGATGGGATTGCTGGAAAAGGGTGACTCCTTTGCCATGCAGATCCCCTGGTGGCCGCTGATCTCGATTCTCGGCACCTTTTCCGCCGGAAAATCCACCTTCATCAACAACTACCTGGGCATGGAGCTGCAGCGCAGCGGCAACCAGGCCGTCGACGACAAGTTCACCGTGATCTGCTACAGCGAGGATCCCGAGCCCCACACCCTTCCCGGCGTGGCACTGGACTCGGACCCCCGTTTCCCCTTCTACAAGTTCAGCCACGAGATCGAGGCCGTCGCCGAGGGGGAAGGCAATCGCATCGACGCCTACCTGCAGCTCAAGACCTGCAACAGCGAACGCCTCAAGGGCAAGATCCTCATCGACTCCCCGGGCTTCGATGCCGATGCCCAGCGCACCTCCACCCTGCGCATCACCGACCACATGATCGACCTCTCGGACCTGGTGCTGGTCTTCTTCGACGCCCGTCACCCCGAGCCTGGTGCCATGCGCGACACGCTCAAGCACCTGGTGGCAGACACCATTCACCGCGCCGACTCCGACAAGTTTCTCTACATTCTCAACCAGCTCGATACCGCGGCCAACGAGGACAATCCCGAGGACGTCATTGCCGCATGGCAACGGGCGCTGGGAGAACACGGCCTTACCGCCGGGCGCTTCTACACCATCTACAGCCCCACCGCCTCCATTCCCATCACCGACGAGAAGCTGCGCGAGCGCTACGAGAACAAGCGCGACCGCGATCTGAGCGAGATATACGACCACATGGCACAGGTGGAAGTGAGCCGTGCCTACCGCATCGTCGGCTCGCTGGAAAAGACCGCCCGCGAGATCGAAAACAGGGTATTGCCCATCCTTTCGGAAGCACTGCAGAGGTGGAGGAAACGCACTCTCTGGGCCGACGGCATCGTACTCGGCCTGCTCACCGTGCTGTTCCTCGCCATCACCATCGGCGGGGACTACTGGAACGGGCTGTGGCAATGGGTATTCGCCTCCACCGGCAACGCGCTGCTCTTCTTCGCCATCCTGCTGCTGGTGATCGGCGGCGTCCACTTCGCCATGCGCAACCTCATGGGCCGGAGTCTGCGTGGCTGGTTGCGCAAGCAACAGGAGCGGGTCAACGGCCGGCTCGACCTGGTGGCCGCCTTCCGCCATTCCACGCGGCCGTGGCGCAGCCTTTTCGCCAGCAAGCCGGCCGGTTGGGGACGCCGCACGCGCAATGCGCTCGCCACCCTCATCACCCAGGCCGACGAATACATCCAGCAGCTCAACGACCGTTTCACCAATCCCTCTGGTGAACAGAACACGGCTGCGCCCGAAACGAGCACGGAGGAGCAGCCGCAGTCCTCCGAAGCGGGTCCCGAAGCCGTCGAGACAGCGGAATCCACCGAAACGCGCCACTGAGCCCGGGCAATGCTGGTAGGCATCGACCTCGGTGGCACCAAGATTGAGGGCATCCTGCTGGATGACACCGGCCAGGTCGCCTTTCGCCAGCGCGTGGCCACACCGGCGGGAGACTACGGGGCCACCCTGGATGCCATAGCGGCCCTCCATCGCAAACTGGAAGAACAGGCAGGCGAGAGCCTGCCGCTCGGCATCGGAACACCGGGCTCGGCGTCACCCGCTACCGGCCTGATGCGCAACGCCAACTCGACGTGTCTGAACGGACAACCGCTGCAGGCGGACCTGGAACGGAAACTGGAACGTCCGCTACGCATGGCCAACGATGCCGACTGCTTCACCCTCTCCGAAGCGGTGGATGGCGCCGGGGAAGGGGCCGGAATCGTGTTCGGAGTGATCGTCGGCACCGGCACCGGGGGCGGCATCGCCGTGAATGGGCGGCTGCTCGCCGGTCCCAACTCGGTGGCCGGTGAATGGGGCCACAACCCCCTCCCCTGGCCTGGGAAAGACGAGCTCCCGGGGCCGCCCTGCTACTGCAGAAAACGGGGCTGCATCGAGACCTTTCTCTCCGGTCCCTGGCTTGCCCGGGACCACCAGCAGCAGACCGGCAAGAGGCTCGATGCGCGGGAGATCGTATCACTCGCCGAAAATGGCGACCCTTCCGCGGAAGCCACCCTGCAGCGCTACGAGTCACGCCTCGCCCGTGGCCTGGCCAGCATCATCAACGTCATCGACCCTCATGTCATCGTCCTCGGTGGCGGCCTTTCGGCCGTCGACAGGCTCTACAGGAACGTGCCCCGGCTCTGGCAGGAGCATGTGTTTTCCGACACCGTCACCACGCGCCTGCTGCCACCCCGGCACGGAGACAGCAGTGGCGTGCGCGGAGCCGCCTGGCTGTGGAAAACCGGCCACAATGATAGACTGTGTCGAAGGTCACCCACTTGCTGAGTGAACGCTCATGATCGCCATAGAAGAAACTGCCAAGCAGAAGATCGAAGTCCCTCCCCACCCGGAATGGCCGGAACTCTCCGATGAGGAGAAGAACGCGCTCAAGGAGAGGATCAAGGCACTCCTGAAGGAACGCAATGCCGTACTGGTGGCCCACTACTACGTGGATGGTGACCTGCAGGCCCTGGCCGAGGAGACCGGCGGCTGCGTGGCCGATTCCCTGGAGATGGCCCGTTACGGTACCACCACCGATGCCGAGACGCTGGTGGTGTGCGGCGTCCGTTTCATGGGCGAGACCTCCAAGATCCTCAATCCCGAGAAGAGGGTGCTGATGCCCGACCTCGAGGCCACCTGCTCGCTGGACGAGAGCTGCCCCGCAGACGAGTTCTCCGCCTTCTGCGACGCCCACCCCGACCACACAGTCGTGGTCTACGCCAACACCAGTGCCGCGGTGAAGGCGCGTGCCGACTGGGTGGTCACCTCCAGCATCGCCCTGCCCATCGTGAAGCACCTGGCCGCGCTGGGTGAAAAGATCCTCTGGGCACCCGACAAGCACCTGGGTCACTACGTGGAGCAGCAGACCGGCGCCAGGATGCTCATCTGGCAGGGTGCCTGCGTGGTCCACGAAGAGTTCAAGGCCTTTGCCCTGGACCGCCTGCGCCGCCTGCACCCGGACGCCGCCGTGCTGGTGCACCCGGAATCGCCGGAGGAGGTGGTGGAACGGGCCGACGTGGTGGGTTCCACTACTGCGCTGATCAAGGCGGTCAAGGAGATGCCCAACCGGGAGTTCATCGTCGCCACCGACGAAGGCATCTTCTGGAAGATGCATCAGCTGGCGCCCGACAAGAAGCTCATCGCCGCTCCCACGGCCGGCGAAGGGGCTACCTGCGAATCCTGCGCGCACTGTCCCTGGATGGCCATGAACTCGCTGCAGAACCTGGAACAGGTGTTGCGCACCGGCAGCAACGAGATCCTCATCGAGGAAGAGATCCGGCGCAAGGCGCTGATCCCCATCCAGCGTATGCTCGATTTCGCCCGCGAACACGGTATCGGCCCCAGACCCAGCGGTGATTGATCATCAGCTGCTGAAGCTGGTGCACCTGAGCTGCGTGGTGCTCTCCATCACCGGCTTCACCATCCGCGCCACGCTCATGCTCGCCCGCTCTCCGCTGCTCAGGCGAAGGTGGGTGCGCACCGTGCCCCACCTGGTGGACAGCCTGCTCTTCTTCAGCGGGCTGGGACTGGCCTACAACCTCCACCAGTATCCCGGCACCACGCCCTGGCTCACTGCCAAGCTCGTCGCCCTGGTGCTCTACGTGATCTTCGGCGCCATCGCCCTGCGCGGCAGAAGGCTGCCGCAGCGGCTCACGGCACTGGTCCTGGCCTATACCACCTTCGCCTACATGGTGAGCGTGGCCCTGAGCAAGAACCCCATGCCGTGGCACTGATCCTGCCATTGGAAAAGCCCCATCAGTTCCCCTATACTCGAATCCACTCAACGATCAAGGGATTCGATGACAGATGGCAATGAGGCGCTTCGGCTGGTCCAATTTCTTCATCCGCCTTCTGGTGGCACTCTTCCTGGTCTTCGCAACCTACAACCCGTCGGGCTATTCCTGGGTCCACTGGTTGCAACATGCCGAGAACAAGATCGATCCGCTCATCATCGTCGCCGGTGTGCTGCTGCTCATCGGCTGGGTGATCTTCCTGCGCGCCACGGCCCGCTCGCTGGGATTCATCGGCTCACTGCTGGTACTGCTGCTCTTCGGCACCATGATTTGGGCCATGGTCTCCTATGGATGGCTGTCGCTGGACAAACCCACCACCATCAGCTGGGTGGCACTGACGCTGCTCGCACTACTGCTCGCCATAGGAATTTCCTGGTCCCACATCCGCCGCCGCATGACCGGCCAGATCGACGTGGATGACGTGGAAGAGAGCTGAAACCATTTCAACAAGAATCACCTAAGGAGAAACCCATGCCTGGAAAATTCGTCAAGTCTGTCGGCAAGGACGGCAAGCACTACTTCTCACTGAAGGCAGGAAACGGCGAGATCATCCTGCAGAGCCAGGGATACGCCAGCGCCAAGAGCCGGGACAATGGCATCGAATCGGTGCGCAAGAACAGCCAGGAACCGACCCGGTTCGAAAAGAAGGTTGCCAGCAACGGGAAATTCTTTTTCACGCTGAACGCCACCAACGGCCAGGTGATCGGCAAGAGCCAGATGTACAAGACGGAAAAAGGGCGCGACAACGGTATCGATTCCGTGGCCAGGAATGCGCCCGACGCCACCGTGGTGGAAGCTGCCGAGTAGGATTTACCGAGGCACCGCCCACCCGGTCGTGCCTCTTTTTTACTCCCTGAGGGTGATCTTCAGCTTGCCCTCTTCCACCTGGATATCCTCCACGCCCTTGGCGAAGGCTTCCCAGAAGCCGCCGGCATCGCCGAACTCGCTGATCAGGTCCACGTTCTTCAACCCACCCAGCCAGGCGTTGGGGATGGGCACGCCCATGATGCTCAGGCCGCGGATCTTCACCAGCGGCCGGCCGTTGTGAAAGGCCAGCTCCACGCCGCCCGATACGCGCAGGGTCTTGCCGCCCAGGATGGGAAAATCGGGATCCACGTGCACCAAGGTGCGCACGCTCACCATGTCGTCCGAGAGATCCACGGCCACCCGCCGGGCGAGATCCTGGTTGTTCGCCAGCAGCCCGTTCAGCTCGCGCTCGGTGAAGAAGATGGTGCGCTTGCCCCCCTCCTCACTGTACGCCTCGGGGCGAAGCCACTCCTGGTCGCTCTCCTTGCCTGACCGGTCCGCTGCCTGGGCACCTGGCGGCGCCAGCTGGTAACCGATGACCCTGAGCTTCTGCTCCAGGGTCTGCTGCTCCTTCTGGCTCAGCTCGACGGGCTTGAAATCCCTGGCGTAGATGTAGGTGCGTACTGCCCACCAAGTCACTGCTGCGGTGACCAGTATGGTTCCCAGCACGATCCACAGCACCGTGCTGCCCCGGATGCCGCCCCGTTTTCCCGGCTCCTTTTCCGGTGTTGCGGCAGCCGTGTTCATTTCAGTTTCCATAGTTCGTGCTCTCAGTGAATGGTGAGATCGAAGGGCATGCGGGCGTACACGCCCTGGCGATCAGTGTAGCGCAGAACCCCCTGAAACCGCTGCCAGAGCAGGCGCATGTCGGGAGACTGGGCATCGTCGTCCTCCTCGGGCAGCATGCCCAGCTCCTTCAGCAGCACCTCCATCAGCTCTTCGGCGCGCTGATACTCCTCAATAGTGTAGGTCTCACCCAGCTCCGCCCGCTTGGCCGCTGATTCGATGGCCTGCTTCAGGCCACCGAGACGATCCACCAGGCCCAGCTTCAGCGCCTCCTTTCCCGACCAGACCCTTCCCTGGGCGATCTCGTGGACCCGCTGGCGGTCGAGCTTCCTCCCCTCGGCCACCTTGTCGAGAAACTGCTCGTAGATGCGGTCCACGATGCGCTGCACCAAGCTCAGCTCTTTCTCCGTCTTGGGCCGGAAGATGCTGTAGATGTCGGCGAATGGCGATGTGCGTACCACGTCCACGTTGAGTCCGTGCTCGTTCATCAGCTCCTGGATGCTCAGGAACAGCCCGAATACGCCGATAGAGCCGGTGATGGTGTTGGGCTCCGCCCAGAGCTCGTCGGCATAGGTCGAGATCCAGTAGCCCCCGGAGGCGGCCACGGTGCCCATGGAGACCACGAAAGGCTTTTCCTGCTTCAGCAGCCGGGTCTCGCGCTGGATGACATCGGAAGCCGAGGCGCTGCCACCGGGGCTGTTGACGCGCAGCACCACCGCCTTGACCTTGTCGTCCTCCCGCGCCTTGCGCAGCAACCGCGCCAGGTAGTCTCCACCCACTTCGTCCTCGTCGTCCCCCGAGAGAATCATCCCTTCGGCATAGATCACCACCACCTTGCCCTTGCCGGAGGTTTTCTTCTCCGTCGCCGCGAAATAGTCGCCGACGCTGAGCTGCCGCTCGATGGGCTTCCCCTTCTTCGTTCCGGTAAGCTCGCGCAGCTGCTCCAGCACCTCGTCGTAGTAGCCGACGGCGGTGACATAGCCGGCCTCCAGCGCCTCGGGCGCCGTGAGCGCCCCCCGGTCGCGACTCAGTGCCATCAGGTCATCCGGCTTCACCTTGCGGCTCTTGGCGATGGCGGTCAGCGATTCCGTAAAGAGATCGCCGAGCAAGGCCTGGAGCTGCTCGCTGTTAGCCCAAAGCTGTAATGTCCCCTTTGTCCAATTCTAAAATGACCCCTTTTGATTTCGGGAGGGGCGGTGACAGAGGAGACCATTGCGATGACCCAAAAAGCGATAGATCGCCTGAGCGTGATTCAGCAGGTGGTGAACAGGCA
>QNZQ01000079.1 GCA_003972985.1 Gammaproteobacteria bacterium
TCCATGGTGTTCTGGTCTTTCTTGCGCAGCTTGGAGATCAGCCCCGCCTTGTGCGCCTGGAACTCCGCCTCGCTCATGGATTCGATCTCCTTGCCCGCTGCGGCGATAAAAGCGTCGATGCGTTTTTCCACCTCGGGTGCGGAGGCGGCAGAGGACTGCACCAGGAACAGCAGGCCCGGCATATTTTCCCGCTCCAGGGGAACCGCGGATACGACGTAACCGAGCTGCTGCTCGGTGCGCAGGGCGGTGTAGAAATCGTTCTGCAACACCTGGGCCAGCAGTTGCCACCGGGCCTGTTCTTCGAGCGCCTTGGACGCGCCCTGGAAATAGGAGGCCACCACCGCATCGGGATGGTCCACCTCGAAACGCACCCGCTGCGGCTGTTGTGGCTCCAGCTTCTTCACCACCGGATCGGGGATGGGCCGAAGCCGGGTGGAAGCGAGCAGTTTCCGCCTCAGCAGCTGTCCCATCCTGCGCGCCTCTTGCGCCGTGAGGTTGCCATAGGCCAGCAGGTTGAGTTCGGCTAGCCTGAAGAGTTTCCACACGTACCGGTAGAGCTTCTCCAGGTCCACATCCTGCAGTGCTGCGAGCTGCTGCCTGGGGCTCCACGAAGGTTTCACCAGCGTGCGGTCGAGCGCCCCGATCACCTGGCGGAAAGGGCGATCCATGGCCTCGTTCTCCAGCTCCCAGGCGAGTTTCCGCTTGAACACGTCGAAACGTTCCTGGCTGAGATCGGGCCTCGAAAGCACCTCGAGTATCAAATCTGGCCTCGAGAGCACCTTGAGTATCTTTGACAGCAATACCGACTGCTTGTCGTCGTAGCCATAGAGCAACAGCAGCATGCCCTTGTTGGTGCTGCCAAGCGCGTAGCCGAGGCCTGCCATACTGACGGGGCAGGCGTACTCGTTCAGCCGGTCGTTGACCAAGTCGATGAACAGCTGCAGTTCAACGGCGTGTTCCGGCGTGTCGTTGGCCATGGGAAACTCGAAGCTGGCGGCAAAGACGCTGCGCGGCACGCCGAACTCGTCATCCTGCTGGTGCCACAAGTTCATTCCCTTCGCCTGTTGCAGCCGCTGCGGGACGGCCGTGTGGGCGGCGATGGGCTTGAGCTCCACGTGCTCGGGCATGAACGGATTGGGCTCGGGCAATGCCAGCGGCGCCACCAGTTGCCAGTCCGCCCTGCTCTCGAGCCTGGGCCGATCCTTCCGCACCGAATAGGCGACCTGGTAGTGGCCCTCCACCCGGTCGGTCCTGAGCCACTGCTGCACCCGCGTCAGGGAAAGATTCTCCGGCCGAAGTTTGTCGAGCATCTTCCGGATCAGCTCCGGATCATAGTGTTGCAACAGGTTTCCAGCGACCAGGACATCGGCAGGCGGGTAATCGAGAAGCTTGCCGGACAGGGCCACCGCATAGTCGGAGGGCGCGCGCTTCTCCTCGAAGCGGAAATCCAGCGCCGTCTTGCGGCTCAGCTCATCGTAGCGCCAGGCATCGATGCCCTTTATTCTCAGCAGGTCCACGTAGGCGAAGAAGGCCTGGAGGATCTCCTGCTCGTGCTTCATGCCCTCCTCGGTGAGGTCCATCTCCACGCTGAAGACGGATTCGGCCTCATCCAGGTTGTCGCCGGAGGCGCTCAACGAAGTCAGCCAGCCTTTGCTGCGCAACAGGGAATGGAGACTGCCCTTGCCCTCGTCTCCGATGAAATGGGAGATGTAGTAGAGCGGCCGTTCCCGGTACTGCTTCAGGGTGGAGGGCAGCACGAAGGAGAGCTCCAGCTTGTGCAGCTTCTTCAAAGGCACCACCGAGATCTCCACCGGGAGCTGCTCCGGCAGGTAGATCCACTCGCTATCGTCCGGCTTCCAGCGACTGGCCTGCCGGTCCGGCACCGCGGCAAACTTCTCCATCACCCACTTGCGCAGGACGGGCAGCGGCTCCTTGCCCACGACCGCCAGTCCCATGATGTTGGACGAGTAGTGGGTCCGGTAGAACTCCAGCAGGTCTTCGCGTACCGGATGACCGGGACGGTCCTCGAGGGTCTCCAGGCTGCCCACGGAAAAACGTGCCCAGGGGCTCTTCGGGTTATAACTCTGTTTCTGGGCGGCACCGATGCGGCGCGTGTCGTCCTTCAGCTTGAGCTGGTACTCCGACTCCACGGCGTGCTTCTCCCGCTCCACGTAACGGGCGTCCATCAGCGGTGCAATGAAGAACTGGGCGAAGCGGTCCAGCGCCGGCTCCAGGGCTTCCGGCTTGATGTCGAAGTAGTAGGTGGTCTGTCCGCCGGCGGTGAAGGCGTTGTCCATGCCGCCGTTCTTCTTGATGAAGTCGGAATAGTCGTCCACGTCGGGGTACTTCTCGGTGCCCATGAAGAGCATGTGCTCCAGGAAATGGGCCAGCCCGTCCCGCCCGGGGGGATTGCTGGTGCTGCCGACACCCACGGTGAGGGCAGCCGCCGCCTTGTCCGCCTCCGGGTCGGAGACCAGCAGCACGCGCATCCGGTTGGGAAGCTCCAGGTACTCGTACTGGCGGTCGTCATTGGGGCTCTTGGTCACCTCCATCGCGGAAACAGCCGTGGTGAAGAGCAGGAGCAACAGCAGTGAACAGAGTTTTCTCATGTAACCTTCCGATGTTGTTTATTGGTGGCTCCAGGGTGAGACCACGGTGGATTGGGCAGGTTCAGTCCAGGGGCTCGAAGAGGTTCTGCAGGTCTTCCCGGGTGAGCACACCCCCCTTCTTCGAACCGTCGAAGAGCGCGTCGGCCAGCGCCTGTTTCTTCTGCTGCAGCGCATTGATCTTCTCTTCCACCGTGCCGCTGGCCACGAGCTTGTAGACGAAGACCGGGTTCTCCTGGCCGATGCGGTGCGCGCGGTCGGTGGCCTGACGTTCCACCGCGGGATTCCACCAGGGATCGTAGTGGATGACGGTATCCGCCGCAGTGAGGTTGAGGCCGGCGCCACCCGCCTTGAGACTGATCAGGAACAGCGGCACCTCCCTTTCCTGGAAACGCTGCACCGGGGTGGCGCGATCTCGGGTGTTGCCGGTGAGCTTCACCCAGGGAATGCTGTGCTTTTCCAGCTCACCCTCGATGAGTTTGAGCATGCTGGTGAACTGGGAGAAGAGCAGGATGCGGCGCCCCTCGTCGATCATCTCGGGCAGCATCTCCATGAGCTGCGCCAGCTTGGCCGAAGCGGTCACCTTCCTCGCCGCCTCCATCTTCAGCAGCCTCGGATCGCAGCACACCTGGCGCAGCTTGAGCAGGGCATCGAGAATGACGATCTGGCTGCGCTCCAGTCCCTTGCGGTCGATCTCCTTGCGCACCCGCTCGTCCATGGCCACGCGGATGGTCTCGTAGAGCTGGCGCTGTTTTCCTTCCAGCTCCACCAGCACCGGTATCTCGGTCTTCTCCGGCAGTTCCGCTACCACCTCGCGCTTATCCCGGCGCAGCATGAAGGGGGCGATACGCCGGTTGAGCAGCTGCTGGCGCTGCTGGTCGCCCTCCTTCTCGATGGGGTTGCGGAACAGGGTGCGGAAGCGTCGCTCGTCGCCCAGCAGCCCCGGCATGAGGAAGTGGAACTGGGACCAGAGCTCCCCCAGGTGATTCTCCATGGGCGTGCCGGTGAGACAGAGGCGGTGTTTCGCCTTCAGCTTGCAGGCGGTCTGCGCCACCTTGGAGCGGGGGTTCTTGATATGCTGCGCCTCGTCCAGGATCACCAGGTGCCACGTCTGCTCCAGCAGCACCTTGCTGTCGCGCGGCAGCAGCGGGTAGGTGGTGAGCACCAGGTCGTGGTCGGCAATCTCCTGGAACCGTTTCCTGCGTTCCGGCCCCTGCAGCACCAGCACCTTCAGCGAGGGTGCGAAGCGTGCCGCCTCGCTGGCCCAGTTGACCATGAGCGAAGTGGTGGCCACCACCAGCGAAGGGTATTCCGCACGCCCCGATTCCTTCTCCACCAGCAGGTGGGCCAGCGCCTGTACCGTCTTGCCCAGCCCCATGTCGTCGGCGAGGATGCCCGAGAGCCCGTACTGCCGCAGGAACTGGAGCCAGTTCAACCCCTGCTGCTGGTAGGGGCGCAGCTCGGCCTTCAGTCCCGTGGGTGGCGGCACTGCTTCGAGCTCCCTGAAGCCGGCCAGCTTTTCGGCGAACTTTCTCGGTGCCTCGGCACCGCCCCACTCCAGGTCGGTTTCGGCCAGGGTGTTGAGCTCTGCTGCCTGGTAGCGGGACATGCGCAGCCGCCCATCGGCATCCAGAATCTTCGGATCATAGAGCTCCACCAGCGTCTGGATGATGGGCCGGACCTTGCCGTAGGGAAGCTTCAGGATCGCGCCCTTGCCCTCGCCGTCACGCAGGTTCACCAGCAGGGGAACCTCGTCGTCGGTGTTGAGAAAATCCTGCAGGGTGCCTGCCTTGCGCTGGTTGGCGATGTACTGCACCAGCATGGGCAGCAGGCTGATCCGTTTGCCTTCGATGCTCACGCCCAGCTCCAGATCGAACCAGTCGCCGCCGGACTCCTCCTCCAGATCGGCATACCAGGCATCGGGCTCTTTCACCTGCCAGGCGAAAGAAGGGTCGATGTCGATCTGCCAGCCCTCTTCTTTCAACAGCGGAACGCCCAGCAGGGAAAACTCGACCCAGCCCTCGTCCTCCAGCTCGTGCTCGAAGCTCAATCCTTCACGTTCGGCGGGTTGAACATCCCTGGGAATCAGTCCCATGTCCCAGAGCCGATCGACGAACGCCTCTTCCTGGTCCAGGTGGCGGTGGATCTGCTGTACCTTGCCTTCTGCCCCGGTGAAGGCCTTCACCTCTTCCGCATCGTCGGGATGCACCCGGTGTCCGTCGTACTCGAAGTGGAGCACGGCATAGCCTTCGAGGTAGTCCTCCAGGCCGCGCAGGTAGTGGAAACGATGCTCCTGCGCACCCAGGAGGAGGTGGGGAACCGGTACGACGTCTTCGCGGGCCTCTTCCACCTCGAGACGCGGCACCTGCACCGCATGGTCGGGGGCAACCTTTTTGAGTTGCCGCTCCAGTTGTCTGCCGAAGCGGGCCGGCACCACCGGCGCCGATGCCAGCAAACCTGCCGCGCGCGCTTCCAGGCTGGTCTCCAGGGGACCGGCACGACCGATGGATGGCGCAACATACCAGGGCGGCGACAGGGGCAGCAGCTGCACGTCTTCCAGTGCGCACTCGGCAATTTCGAGGCGCAGGCTTCCATCGGGCTGCAATTCCCAGCCCAGCCTGGCCGCCAGGGGTTCGCCCCGTTCCAGGGGAGAGCCTCCCAGCTGCTGCCAGTGGACTTTGCCGGTTTCGATGAGCCGCGCAAGCAGGTAGTCGGAAATACCAGGCGCCAGCAGGTAGCGCCCGTCACCGGGGCCATGGTACTCGTCGAAACTTTCCAGCAGGCGCAGCACTTCGCTGTCCGTTTCCTGGAGAAAGGCGGCGGGTGAACGGGAGCCCCCGCTGAACAGGCTGCCCACGGACCAGCGCTTGGATTTGAGCCAGCGGGTCTTGCGCGTCTCCACCTGGAGGCTGCGGCCCGATTCCGACTCGTGGACATCCAGCAGGAAGTGGAGCTGTTCTTCACCGCTGCGGCGGGGCGTACCCTGCCCCTTCACCGTCTCCAGCCGCTCGAACCACTGCCGCAGGCCAAACGGGAGCTCGTTGCCCGGATCTGCCGGCGAGCGTTCCTGGAGCAGGATCTGGTGGTAGAGGCTGGCCACCACATGCTTGCAGTTGAATCCCACCGGGCAGCTGCAGATACCCAGGATGTTCTCCACGCGACCTTCCGGGATCACCAGCTCGATGTCGCAGGAATAGAGATTGCGACCGCTGCCCTGCACCCGCGATATGAGCCTGCGCCCTCCTGACATCACCTTCACCATGCGCACCATCTCGGCACGCACGTAGGAGACACCCCGGTTGTAATAGACCGGATCGAAGAAGTCCTGCAACTGGGTAAGGGTGAGAGGGATGCCCAGGGTCATGTTCGGTCAGAGAGGAAAACGGTGAACGAGGAATTGCAGCACCAGCCAGGCGAAGGAGCCGGCCAACAGGTCGTCGAGCATGATGCCCAGGCCGCCGCCCACGCGCCTGTCCAGCCAGCCGATGGGCCAGGGCTTGAGGATATCGAAGAGGCGGAACAGAAGGAACCCGGCCAGCACCCACTGCCAGGCCAGGGGCACGGCGATAATGGTGACGAAGAAACCGGCGAACTCGTCCCAGACGATGCCGGCGTGATCGTGCACACCCAGGTCGCGCGAGGTGCGGCCGCAGATGGGAACTCCCGCCAGAATCACCAGCACAACCACCAGCAGGTAACCGGCCAGGGGCAGCTGCGCCATGAGCAGGTAGAAAGGGATGGCGGCCAGGGTGCCGAAGGTGCCGGGCGCCACCGGCGCCAGACCGGAACCGAAACCAAAGGCCAGCAGATGGATCGGGTTCTTCAGGTTCGGAGCTTTCATGCGAAGTGATCGTAGCCGTGCATGGACGGCAGCTCCCGGCCCGATTCGTCCACCACCTTCACGCCGCTGCCTGCGCGGATCTCGCCGATGGCGGTACAGCGCACGCCGCTCGATTCCAGGGCCTTAATGTTTTGCCGGGGCACGGTGAAGCAGAGCTCGTAGTCATCCCCCCCCGCCAGCAGGGGGCGCCAGTCGCCCCTCTCCTGCAGGTCGGCTTCCACCGCCGCAGAACGGGGAACCCGGGCGGCCTGCACCACTGCCGCGCAGCCACTTCGCTCGCAGATGTGGCCCAGATCGGCCACCAGCCCGTCGGAAATATCGATGCAGGCCGAAGCGATGCCCACCAGCGCCCTGCCTTCGGCGAGGCGTGGTTCGGGACGCTCCAGACGACGCAGCAACGCCCCGTCCACTTTTCGGGAATGCAGCAATCCCTCCAGGGCGAGCGCGGCATCACCGAGCGTTCCTGTCACGAAGATGCGGTCCCCGGGACGCGCGCCGCTGCGCAGCAGTGCCCTGCCCGGCTCCACCAGGCCGGTGAGCTGCAGGGCGATGCTCAGCGGACCACGGCAGGTGTCACCACCCACCAGCGCCACGCCGTGCCTGAGCGCCAGCTCCCGGAAACCCACCGCAAAGGCCGAAAGCCAAGCCTCGTCGGCTTCGGGCAGAGTGAGCGAAAGCAGCGCCCAGGCGGGTTCCGCGCCCATGGCGGCCAGGTCGCTGAGGTTCACCGCCAGGGCCTTGTGGCCGAGGTTTTCCGGGTCGGTATCGGGAAAGAAATGGCGTCCGGACACCAGGGTATCCAGGGTCATGACCAGCTGGCGATGGGCAGGCGCTTCCAGAATGGCGGCGTCGTCACCGACGCCCAACCGGACCCCGGCTCCCCCCGGTGCGAGCGCGGAGAAATGGCGCGCGATGAGTTCGAACTCAGCCACGCTGCCGGGCGGCTTTCACTTCCACGGGACGCAGTTCGCGGGCCACCCGGTCGAGGACGCCGTTGATATAGCGGTGTCCCTGGTCGGCGCCGAAGGTCTTGGCCAGCTCCACCGCCTCGTTGATCACCACCCGGTAGGGCACCTCGGGATGGGCCAGGAGTTCGTAGGCGCCCAGGCGCAGCAGGGCGCGCTCCACCAGGTCCACTTCCTCCACCGGGCGGTCGAGGAAGGGCTTCAGGGCCGCGTCGAGCTCGTCCAGGCGGGCGGGCACGCCGTGCACCAGGTCGCGGAAGTAACCGCTCTCGAAATCCTTTTCGCGGTTCTCGGTGAGAAAGTGATTGATGATCTCGCCGAGATCGTCGCCGGTAACCTGCCACTGGTAGAGCGCCTGCATGGCCAGGCGCCGGGAACGGGAGCGCTTGCGGCTCACAGTGCGCGCAGCAGATTGACCATCTCGATGGCCGAGGCGGCCGCCTCGCCACCCTTGTTGCCCGCCTTGGTGCCGGCCCGCTCGATGGCCTGCTCGATGGTATCCACGGTGAGCACGCCGAAGGCGATGGGCACCCCGTGCTTGAGGGTCACCTGGGCCATGCCCTTCACCGCCTCCCCGGCCACGTACTCGAAGTGGGGCGTGCCGCCGCGGATCACCGCGCCCAGGGCGATGATGGCATCGTAGTCGCCGCTGGCGGCCACCCTGTCCAGCACCAGGGGCATCTCGAAGGCGCCGGGCAGGCGCACCACGGTGATCTCCTCGTCGGAGGCGCCGTGACGCCGGAGGGTGTCGATGGCACCGCCTTCGAGGTGGTCCACGATGAAGCTGTTCCAGCGCGACACTACCAGGCAGTAGCGCGCGCCGCCGGCAACCAGGTTGCCTTCTATGGTCTTGATGGTCATTTCTTCGGTCCTGTGGGTTGTTTGGTCTTTTTCACCACAGAGGGCACGGAGATCGATGTGTAAATCCCGTAGGCCTGATAAGCGTGGCGCATCAGGCAATCCCTGGGCTTATCCGCCCTACGCGGCCTGTGCCCATCCGCCGAATTTTCAGCGAATCCCTGTGTCCTCTGTGCCTCTGCGGTCAATCATTTCTCTCCCTCCGGGAGTTCGAAATCGACGAATTCGGTTACTTCCAGGTGGAAACCGGCCAGTGCGTGCAGGTGCTTGGGCGCGCTCATCACGCGCATCTTCTTCACGCCCAGGTCGATGAGGATCTGCGCGCCCACGCCGAAGGTGCGCAGTTCCTTGTCCTTGATCTTGCCGTGATCGATGGGTACCGCACCCTCGGAGCTGCCCTTGAGCTGGCAGGCCTGGATGCGCTGCACGATGTCCCGGGCAGTGTCGTGGTTGCGCAGGATCACCACGATGCCGCTCCCTTCGTGCTCGATCTGCTGCATGGCGTTGCGCAGCGGCCAGCCGCACTCCTCGTAGGTGGCGCCGAGCAGATCGCAGAGGCTGTTCTGCACGTGCACCCGCACCAGGATCGGCTCCTCGGGATCCACCTTGCCCTTCACCAGCGCCAGGTGCACCTCGTTGTCCACCACGTCCTGGTAGGCGATGACGCGGAACTCGCCCGCCTCGGTGGGCAGCAGGCACTCGTTGATGCGCTCTACGGTCTTCTCGTTGCGCACCCGGTACTCGATGAGATCGGCGATGGTGCCGATCTTCAGATCGTGCTCGGCGGCGAACTTCTCCAGGTCGGGCCGCCGCGCCATGGTGCCGTCTTCGTTGAGGATCTCCACGATCACCGCCGCCGGCTCGGAGCCGGCCAGGCGCGCCAGGTCGCAGCCGGCCTCGGTGTGCCCGGCGCGCACCAGCACCCCGCCGGGCTGGGCCATGAGGGGGAAGATGTGCCCCGGCTGCACCAGGTCCTCGGGACGGGCGTCGGGCTGCACCGCCGCCAGCACCGTCCGGGCCCGGTCCGCCGCCGAGATGCCGGTGGTCACTCCTTCCGCCGCCTCGATGGAGATGGTGAAGTTGGTGGACTCGAGCTGGTCGTTGGCATTGACCATCAGCGGTAGCCGCAGCTGCTGGCAGCGCTCGCGGGTTAGCGTGAGGCAGATGAGTCCGCGCCCGTACTTGGCCATGAAGTTGATCGCATCGGGGGTCACCTTGTCGGCGGCGATGACCAGGTCGCCCTCGTTCTCGCGGTCCTCGTCGTCCATGATGATGACCATCCGGCCCTGGCGCAGATCTTCGATGATTTCTTCTGTACTATTCAATGCCATCGGCACGGGTATCGTGGTTCACGGGAAACGGGCAATTCTAGCATGAAGGAAGCCACCGAAGGGGTCATCAAATTCACGCTGGATCATGAGGTTGGCGAGGCGCCACCGGCGGAACTCACCGCCCCCCTGCGGGCCTGGTTCCACATCCTGCGGCGCCTGGATCTGCTCGGACGGGATCCGGCGCGTTATCTCGGCTACGCCTACGGCAACCTCAGCCGCCGCCAGGGAAACGGCTTTCTCATCACCTGCACCCAGACCAGTGGCCAGGACCGGCTTGCGCCGGAGCAGTTCACGAGAGTCACCGGATGGAACCTGGAGGCCAACCGGGTCCACTCCCTGGGCCCCTGCAGGCCCTCCTCGGAAGCGCTCACCCACGCGGTGGTCTATGAAACCGTCCCGGCTGCCCACTTCGTCTTCCATGTCCACTCGCCGGAGATCTGGAGCCGGACGGAAGCGCTGGCGCTCCCCGGCACCGACCCGGCCGCCGAATACGGCACGCCGCAGATGGCGCTGGCCACGGTGGCAGTTCTGAAGAACATGGGATGCCCCACCCAGGGCCTTTTGAGCATGGGAAGGCACGAGGACGGCATCGTCGCCTGGGGAAAAACGGCCGGGGAGGCGGGCGGCCTGCTGGTGAGCGCGCTCGCGCAAGCGCTCGAATTGGGGGCGCCATAGGACTCGGCAATTCCCGTTTCGCTCGCAACGCGCAAGCGGCAGGCGCTCCAGTCCACGAGGCTCACTTGCGTATGCGGATCACCCAGCATTCACCGCTCGCGGCGACATTGAGAAAGCGGATATTTCGCTCCCGGCACCAGGCCTTCACGTCCTCGCCACAGGGCGGGTAGCTGATGAGCAGCTTCACCTCGGTACCCGGCGACAGGGCCGCCACCGCCCTGTCGATGGCCAGCAGGTAGCCGGGGCAGGTCTGGCCCCGCACGTCGATCACCGCCACCTCGCCTTCCCAGCGCGTCCGTGCACGGACCGTTCTGGCTGGCGACTTGCGGCGAAAGGGCCACATGAGCTGGTCAGTCGCTGCGGAACCCGGCCCTGGCGAGGGTCTCGAGGGTGACTCCCTCCGCCCCGGGTTCTGCTGCCCTATCCCCCAGCAGCAGCCGTTCGAGGTAGCGCGCCACCAGGTCCACCTCCAGGTTGACCCTGGTGCCCACCTGGTAGGTGTCCATGATGGTCTCCTGCAGGGTGTGAGGCACGATGTTGAGGTGGAAACGCGCCCCCTCCACGCCGTTCACCGTGAGACTGGTGCCGTCCACGGTGATCGACCCCTTGTGGGCGATGTACCGGGCCAGCTCTGCCGGCGCCTCGATGGTGAAGCGCACCGAGCGCGCATCCTCGCGCCGCTCCACAACGACGCCCAGGCCGTCCACGTGGCCGCTCACCAGGTGGCCGCCCAGGCGGGTGGCCAGGGTCAGCGCCTTCTCCAGGTTAACCGGGCTGCCGGGCTGGAGGTCGCCAAGGGAGGTGAGCGACAGCGTTTCACGGGAGACATCGGCAACGAAACCGTCGCCGGGCAGTTCCACCGCCGTGAGACAGACGCCGTTCACGGCGATGCTGTCACCGGGCTGCACGTCCGAAAGGTCGAGCTTTCCGGTGCCGATGCGCAAGCGCACGTCGCCGCCTCTGGGTTGCAGGGAATGGACGGTACCCACGGCCTGGATGATTCCGGTGAACATGGTGGTCCTCTTCTTGTCAGAAATGATTCGCGGCGGGGGCGCCGCCCCTACCCCGTAGAAGACCCGCCCCCGGGCCGAACTTCAAACATTCGCGGCAGGGGTACCGCTCCTACGATTCCCGCGGCCGCATGTGCGGAAACAGGAGCACGTCGCGGATGGAGGGCACGTCGGCGAAGAGCATCACCAGCCGGTCGATGCCGATCCCCTCTCCTGCCGTGGGCGGCAGGCCGTGCTCCAGGGCGCGCACATAATCCTCGTCGAAGTGCATCGCCTCGTCGTCACCGGCATCCTTCTCCTCCACCTGCTTGCGGAAGCGCTCGGCCTGGTCCTCCGGATCGTTGAGCTCGGAGAAGCCGTTGGCGATCTCGCGCCCGCCAACGAAGAACTCGAAGCGGTCGGTGACGAAGGGATCGGTGTCGCTGCGCCGCGCCAGGGGCGACACCTCGGTGGGATAGGCGGTGATGAAGGTGGGATCCTTCAGGTTGTGCTCCACCGTCTTCTCGAAGATCTCGATGAGGATATTGCCCAGTCCCCACGAGGGCTTTACCTCGATACCCAGGCGCCGGGCGTGCTCGGCGGCCTTCTCCCGATCCTCCAGGTCCTGCGCCGGGATGTCGGGGTTGAAATGGAGGATGGATTCCTTCACGGTCATGCGCGCGAAGGGCTTGCCGAAATCGTAGGTCTCGCCCTGACAGGTGATTTTGGTACTGCCCACCACGTCCTCGGCGATGCCGCGCAACAGCTCCTCGGTGAGATCCATGAGGTCGTTGTAGTCGGCGTAGGCCTCGTAGAACTCGAGCATGGTGAACTCGGGATTGTGGCGCGTGGAGAGCCCCTCGTTGCGGAAGTTGCGGTTGATCTCGAAGACCCGCTCGAAGCCGCCCACCACCAGCCGCTTGAGGTAGAGCTCGGGCGCGATGCGCAGGTAGAGTGGCAGGTCCAGGGCGTTGTGATGGGTGACGAAGGGTCGCGCCGTGGCGCCGCCGGGAATCACCTGCATCATGGGCGTCTCCACTTCCACGAAGCCACGCTGCTTGAGGAAATCGCGGATGTAGTCAATGATGCGCGAGCGCAGCAGGAACACCTCCCGCGACTCCGGATTCATGATCAGGTCGAGATAGCGCTGGCGGTAGCGCAGCTCGGTGTCGCTCAGACCGTGCCACTTCTCCGGCAGCGGACGCAGGGACTTGGTGAGCAGCACCGCGCGGTCCAGGTTGATGTAGAGGTCGCCCTTGCCCGACTTGTGCACGGGCCCTTCGCCGCCGACGATGTCGCCGATGTCCCAGCTCTTGATCTCCTCGAGCAGCTCCTTGGGCAGCTTTTTGCGGTCCACGTAGAGCTGGATGCGGCCGCTCATGTCCTGGATCACCAGGAAGGGGCCGCGACGGGCCATGAGCCGCCCGGCCACGGCGGCGTGCCGGTCGAGTTCTTCGAGCTCTTCCTTGGACTTGTCGCCGAGCTCCTGCTGCAGTTCGGCGGCCAGTGCATTGCGGCGAAAGTCGTTGGGAAAGGGAATGCCCTTTTCACGCAGGCGCGCCAGCTTCTCGCGGCGCTGGGCGATGAGCTTGTGTTCTTCCTGGGTCTTGTCGTTCATCTGTATCTGTTACCAATGGGAATAAATGTTTTCCGGGGTCGGCGCGTCCCCGGATGGGGCATTCGCTGCGAGGGCGCCGCTCCTACAGGCCGCTCTTGAGGCTCGCCTCGATGAAGGGATCGAGCCCGCCGTCGAGCACCGCCTGGGTATTGCCGGTCTCCACGCCGGTGCGCAGGTCCTTGATGCGCGACTGGTCGAGAACGTAGGAGCGGATCTGGCTGCCCCAGCCGATGTCGGACTTGCTCTCTTCCAGCTCCTGCTGGCTCTCCTGGCGCTTCTGCATCTCCAGCTCGTAGAGCTTGGCCTTGAGCTGCTTCATCGCCTGTTCCTTGTTCTTGTGCTGGGAGCGGCTGTTCTGGCATTGCACCACGATGCCGGTGGGCAGGTGCGTCAGGCGCACCGCCGATTCGGTCTTGTTGACGTGCTGGCCACCGGCGCCCGAGGCGCGGTACACGTCCACGCGGATGTCCGCCGGGTTGAGGTCGATCTCCACGCTGTCATCGATCTCGGGCGAGACGAAGACCGCGGCGAAGCTGGTGTGGCGGCGGTTACCCGAGTCGAAGGGCGACTTGCGCACCAGCCGGTGTACGCCGGTCTCGGTGCGCAGCCAGCCAAAGGCATAGGGACCCTCGAACCTCACTGTGGCCGACTTGATGCCCGCCACTTCGCCAGGACTCACCTCCATGATCTCGGTCTTGAAACCGTGGGCCTCGCCCCAGCGCAGGTACATGCGCAGCAGCATCTCCGCCCAGTCCTGGGCCTCGGTGCCACCGGAGCCGGCCTGGATCTCGAGAAAGGCGTTGGCCGAATCCATCTCGCCGGAGAACATGCGCTGAAACTCCAACGCCTCCACCTCCTTCTCGAAGACGTCCACCTCGGCGGCAATGGAGGCGACGCTCTCCTCGTCGCCCTCTTCTACCGACATCTCCAGCAACTCTTCGGCCTCGTCCAGCCCCTCGGAGATCCGGTCGATGCCTTCTACGACGGTTTCCAGCTGAGATCGTTCCCGCCCCAGGGCCTGGGCACGCTCGGGATCGTTCCAGACGTCGGGATCCTCCAGCTCGGCCAGAACCTCGGTCAGGCGTTCCTTCTTGCCAGGGTAGTCAAAGATACCCCCTGAGGGACTCCAGGCGCCCCTTCAGATCGGCAATCTTGTTGGTAATTGGATTGATGTCCTGCATTTCGATACCTCTTTGGGAAGGCGCGCATTGTACTGGGTTCACCCAAACCCATAAAGTACCTTCGGGAGTTCACTTTACATCAGCGGATCTCTGCCTGAGTGCCTCGAACAGAGCGATGCCCGTGGCCACGGAGACGTTGAGACTTTCCACCACACCTGCCATGGGCAGACGCACGAGCCGATCGCATTGTTCCCGGGTGAGGCGCCGCAATCCCTTCTCCTCGTTGCCCGTGACGATGGCCAGGGGGCCTTTCAGGTCGGCATCGTACAGAGAGGTCTCCGCCTCCCCCGCGGTGCCCACCACGAAGATATGGTAGGCATCGCGCAGGTGGCGCAGGGTGCGGGCCAGGTTGGTGACCTGGATGAAGGGGACCGACTCGGCAGCGCCGCTGGCCACCTTGCAGGCCACCGGGGTGAGGCCGGAGGCACGATCCCTAGGGGCGATGACGGCTTGGACGCCGGCAGCATCGGCGCTGCGCAGGCAGGCGCCCAGGTTGTGGGGATCCTGCACGCCGTCGAGCACCAGCAGGAAAGGAGGTTCATCGATGTCGGCAAGCAGATCGTCCAGCGCCTTTTCGTCCAGCGCTGCCGGCATGCTCACCTCGGCGACGATGCCCTGGTGCGCGGCGCCACCCGCCAGGCGGTCGAGCTGCCTGCGTTCGGCGGCTTCCGGCGCGAGGCCGGCGCGGCGCAGCTCCGAGAGCAGTTGGCCAAGGCGACGGTCGCGGCGGGCGGGATCGTACCAGACCCGCTCCAGCGCGCCGGCGCCGTGCCGGAGAGCCGTGCGCACGGCGTGGATGCCGCTGATGCGGCGGCTGCGGCTCACCGGCTCTTCTTGCGGCCGCGGCGCCTGCGGCCCCGTTTCTTCTTCGCCGGCTCCGCGGCTGCCTTCTCTTCCCGCTTGGCCAGCGCCAGGTCGATCTTGCGGTCGTCGAGATTCACTGCCGCCACCACCACCTCGATGCTGTCGCCGAGCTGGTAGGTCTTGCCGCTGCGCTCGCCTGTGAGCTTGTGGGAGATGGGATCGAAGTGGAAGAAGTCGTGGTCCAGGGCGGTGATGTGCACCAGCCCGGTGATGTAGAGATCCTTGAGCTCGACGAACACGCCGAAGCTGTTGACGCTGACGATGAGCCCTTCGTAGGCCTCGCCCACCTTGTCCAGCATGTACTCGCACTTGAGGGCATCGGCGGCATCCCGGGTGGCCTCGTCGGAACGGCGCTCGGTCATGGAACAGTGCTCGCCGGCAGTAGCCATCTGGGGGAAGGAGTATTCGAAGGTTTCCGCCCGCCCCTCGGTGATGAGATGGCGAATGGCACGGTGCACCAGCAGGTCGGGATAGCGGCGGATGGGCGAGGTGAAATGGGTGTAGGCGGGAAACGCCAGGCCGAAGTGGCCGATGTTCTCGGAGGAGTAGATCGCCTGCATCATGGAACGCAGCAGCACGGTCTGGATCATGTTGGCGTCGGGCCGTTCCTTCACCTGTTCCAGCAGCTTTGCGTAGTCCCTGGCGGTGGGCTTGTCCCCGCCGCCCAGCTGCAGGCCGAGCTGGGCGAGGAACTCCCGAAGGTCCTTGAGCTTCTCCTCGCTGGGCTGCTCGTGCACCCGGTAGAGGGCGGGGATCTTATTGCGCAGCAGCAGCCGAGCCGCGGCCACGTTGGCCACCAGCATGCACTCCTCGATGATGCGGTGTGCATCGTTGCGCGTGGTAGGCACGATGCCGGTGAGCTTGCCGTGATCGTCGAAGAGGAACCGCGTCTCGACGGTATCGAAATCGATGGAGCCACGTGCCTGGCGCGCCTGGTGGAGCGCGCGGAACAGCAGGTTCAGCTCTTCCAGGTGCGGCAGCAGCTTCCTGTGCTGCTTGCGCAACGCTTCGTCGCCGTTGAAGAGCATGTCGGCCACTTCGTCGTAGGTGAGGCGCGCGTGGGAGCGCATCACCCCTTCGAAGAAACGCGAGCGCAGGAGCTTGCCTTCTCGGTTGATGTAGATCTCGGCCACCATGCAGAGCCGGTCCACCTGCGGATTGATGGAACAGAGGCCGTTGGAGAGCACCTCGGGCAGCATGGGAATGACGCGGTCGGGGAAGTAGGTGGAGTTGCCCCGCTTGTAGGCCTCCTTGTCCAGCGCCGAGCCCTTCTCCACGTAGGCGGAGACATCGGCAATGGCCACCAGCAGCTTCCACCCCTTGGGGGTACGCTGGCAGTAGACGGCGTCGTCGAAATCCCGCGCGTCGGCGCCGTCGATGGTCACCAGCGGCAGGTGGCGCAGGTCGGTACGCCCTTCCTTGGCCGCTTCGGGCACTTCTTCGGAGAGCTCGGCGATCTCGGCTTCCACCTCGTCGGGCCAGATCACCGGGATGTCGTGGGCGCGGATGGCCACGTCGGTCTCCATGCCCGGCGCCAGGTGTTCGCCCAGGACCTCGATCACCTTGCCGATGGGCTGGCGCCACGGGGTGGGATGTTCGAGGATCTCCACCACCACCATCTGCCCTTCGCGGGCACCGCCGAGATGTTCATCGGGAATGATGACCCGGTGGGTCATGCGCTTGTTGTCGGGCACCAGGAAGCCGACACCCATCTCCATGTGCACCCTGCCCACCACGTGGAAGTGGGCGCGCTCGAGGATCTCCACCACGCTGCCCTCGCGGCGGCCGCGGCGGTCCATGCCGGTGACCTGCACCACCACCCGGTCGTCGTGCCAGAGTGGACGCATCTCGCGCGGCGACAGGAACAGGTCCTCGCCGCCATCGTCGGGGCGCAGGAAACCGAAACCGTCGGGATGGGCGATGACCCGGCCTGCGATGAGGTCCTTCTTGTTCACCACGCAGAGACCGCCGCGCCGGTTCTTCACCAGCTGGCCGTCGCGCAACATGGCCTTCACGCGGAAGGAGAGCGCCTCGACCTGCTTGGGATTCTTCAGCCCCAGCACGCGGGTCAGTTCCTCGAGCTTGAGGGGCGCGCCCTGACTCTCGAGGGTCTCGATGATGAATTCGCGACTGGGTATCGGGTTGTCGTATTTACGCGCTTCGCGCGCCTGGAAGGGGTCGCGTTTCCGCGATGATTTTTTCTTCTTTGATCTGGCCACGGGCCTTTTTTACCTGAAACTATTAACTTACGGGCAGTTATTGTACCCCGCGGATTCAACTCGCTAGTGCAACGGGTGGTTTGATCCCGAAGAATACCTGATTGGGTGTCTTGTACACCAGGCATTTTCGAGGGCGATTGTTCAACTTGTCCATGATCTCCAGGACCTGCCTGTCCGTCAGTTTGTTGAAGTCGGTT